>VEOV01000016.1 GCA_012026855.1 Geobacter sp. | reverse complement strand
GGGAAAGATCTTCGGCAATGAGCTCATCAACCTGCTTACCGAAATCGGTACTGGAGACAATCACATTTACTTCGAAATTGCGGTGAAAACTCCGCTGGTCAAGATTGGCCGAGCCGATGACCGACCATCTGTCGTCAATGAGCATGACCTTGCCGTGCAGAATCGTCCCCTCCCGCTCGTAAACTTCGATGCCCCCCTTGATGAGTGTGGCATAGGAGCTGCGGTTGATGATTTTTACCAGCGGCACGTCGCTTTTGGCAGGCAGGATGATCTGGACCCTGACTCCGCGGCGTACAGCCCGCAGCATTGCCCGGATGAAACGGGGGCCGGGAACGAAGTAAGGGGTTTCTATCTTGATGCAGGTTTCTGCGCCCCCCATGGCCATCCGGAAAGCCGCGCGGATTCTTGAGCGGTTATGGTGGGGACCGCCGCTGACTATGGCCACTTCATCGTCGCCAGGCAGTGGTGAGCATTGAATGTCGTAGCTATTTACCGGCAGAGAGCCTGTCTCAGACTCCCAGCTTTCACAAAAGAGCCGTCTCAGTTCGCAAACGGCAGAGCCTTCGATCTTTACCCCGACATCACGCCAATAGGGTGTTTTCCCCGAGCCGGCGTATTCGTCGCCGATGTTCATGCCGCCGGTAAAGGCGATTCTGCTGTCGATGATGGCGATCTTGCGGTGATCCCGCTTGTCGAACCAGCTGATGCCGTTGCGAAATGGTGGCGGGTTGAAGGGGACAGCCTGAACACCGCTTTTGATCAGCGAGCGGAAGTAGGCGGCAGGAGTGTCGAAACAGCCGATGTAGTCATAGAGAAGGCAGACTTCAACACCCCGCCGGACAGCATTTTCAAGGAGCTCGGCAAGGTATTTGCCGGTCTGATCACCCTTGACGATGTAAAACTCGAGATAAACGGCGTGCTCTGCCTGCTGGATAGCAGCAAACAGCTCTCCAAAAAAATCTCCCCCTGACTTGAGCAGCGCCAGATCATTGCCGCGGGAAAAATTTGCAGCCGTGCTGCGCCGGAAGCGCTGGAAAAAACGTGTTGTCTTAGGTTGGGTAAACTTGCGCACTGAACCTTTCAGCTGCATGGAGAGTTTCCCTTTGTTATCATGTTGCCATCCGGAAGCTCCGGATGTGCAACTGATAGTAACTAGCGTACCTGCTCGACTTCCTTGACTCCCGGAACCTTCTCCTTCAGTGCCCGCTCGATTCCCATCTTCAGGGTCATGGTGGACATGGGGCAGTGTCCGCAGGCGCCGGTCAGCTTTACCCTGACAATGCCGTCTTCAGTAACCTCCACAAGCTCCACATCGCCGCCGTCAGCCTGCAGTGCAGGGCGGACAGTTTCCAGGACCTTCTTTACCTCTTCAATCATCAGTCAATCTCCTTTTGGCAGAGCTTTTCAAGTGACAGCAGCTCTTCTATGGTTTTGGTCAGCAGCACTCGGCTGCCATGTTCTTCGGGTAGTCGCAGGTCGACATCGAAACGGTCCCCGACAAAAAGGCACTCTGCCGGTTCGGCGCCGATGGCGGCGAAAAGCTTGGCCAGGGCCAGGCGATCAGGTTTGGAGCGCCAGAAATCCTCGACAGAAAAAATCCCGGCAAAAAATTCGTCAACGCCGATTGCCCGCATGATTCGGTCGGCCAGGCGGCGATTATTATTGGTGTAGATGTAGAGGGCGTAATCAGCCTTGAGCCGGCCGAGCATGGCGATGACCCGGCTGTCAACCGTGAGAAACGGCTCCGGAACCACCTGCTCAGCCAGATAATAGTGCAGCTGCCGGATGTCCCCCCCCAGTTCCTGGCAGGCGGCACTCAGGGTTACTTCTCCGCTGCTGCTACCGGCGAGCGTAGATTTGGCAGCTGCCAGCCTGGCATCCGTTTCGGCCGTAGACATGCCCAGCTGTTGGCTGAGACCATCGACTGCGACCCGGTGGATCTCGTCAGCAAGCGGTTTGCTGCAGTAGAGGGTGCCATCCAGGTCGAAAATTATCGTGGTTATGCCGTCCATAATTTACCTGACAGAAAGATAAATACCCTGCTAAAAAGAAGCGGCCCAGTTGCGCAGACAGAGCAACCCCGCCGCATCAACACCCTTGCCCTGCACCAGCACCTTGAAGGTGTCTCCCATGCCGCCATCGGGGAGCATCAGCTTCTTCAGTGCCAGACGATCCCTCAGCCGCTGCTCTTCAGGGATGTCGCGGGTCTCCAGCGCCATGAGCTCCTCCATCATCCCGGTTGCCATGAGAAAACGGTACTGCTCGCCGTACCAGATTTTCTTCAGCCCCACATCCTCTCCGGTGCTGATCAGTGAGGTGAAATCCACATGGGAGGTGATGTCCTGGTGCCCGGCCCGGATGTAAGGGTTCTCTTCGACCTGGTGGCGGTAGTAGCAGAGGAGCGTGCCGTTGATCCGCATCTTGCCGTAAAGCTCTTCGGCCAGGTGGCCGTAGTCGATGGTAATCAGGTAGCCTCGCTGTAGCGATTCAGCCGCACCGAGCAGCCACTTTTCGGCCGCCAGCCTGATTTCAATCCGCTGGCCGCCCACAGGGGCTATGGCGTGCCGCTCCATGAAAAAGGGGATTTCAGGGGTTGAAGGTGGGCCAAGCTGCTCGCAGAACTCCTCGCCGACGGCAGTAATCAGCACCTCTTGCAGACCGTCTTCGGTCATCTCCACCAGGTGCACCGGCAGGGCGTCGATCAGCTCGTTGCTGTAGATGCAGCCGGTAATGGCGAGCCTGCCGGCAGAAAGCTCCGCCGGGCTGCTCCAGTCAAGTTTTGCCGTGTGGGCCGCCAGCATCAGCCGCTGCGCCTCCGCCAGGGAAGGTTCAGCCTCGATCAGGCGGCAGGTGACAGTTTCATAAAGCTTTGGCGCCAGTTCGGCGACGGCGTCCATGACATCGGCCGCCAGCCGGCCACCGGCAGCCCCGGCCTCGACAATCTGGAACTCTGCCGGCTCACCCAGGGTGTGCCACATGGCGATGATTTCCCGGGCGATCAGCCGGCCGAATACCCGGTGGACATTGCTGCTGGTGTAAAAATCACCCTCAGCGCCGCCCTTGCGGCCGCTGGATGTGTAGTAGCCGAGTCCCGGCTCGTAGAGACAGGCAGCCATGAATTCGGCAAAGGTGAGGGGGCCTTGTTCCTTGATCCGCGCAAGCAGTATTGTGCGTAAAGCATTATCGTCAACAGTTTCCACGCATCACTCCAGTGGCATTGTTATAAAGTACGGGGCTGCTTTTGTCAAACCCGGCAAAGGACAACCGCTGCCCAGAGAAGCAGGAGCAGGGCCTCTGCAGCGTACATGAGCCGCACCGACCCCTGCCAGGCGGCCCGGTCAAGCGGCTGCAGCGGGTCGCCAATGGTCGGTTTCTCCACCGGGTTGCCAAAGTAATGGTTCGTGCCCCCCAGCTGCACCCCCAGCGCTCCGGCCGCCGCCGCCTCGGGGATGCCGCTGTTGGGAGAAGAGTGGTTGCGGCCGTCGCGGCGCATCACCCGCCAGGCATTTGTCATGGAGAACCCGGTAAACAGGGCTGCCACGGTGAGCAGTATGCCGGTCAGCCTTGCCGGGACATAGTTGACCAGATCGTCGCACCGTGCGGATGCCCGGCCGAAGAGGAGATACTTTTCGTTTTTATATCCCACCATGGAGTCCAGGGTGTTGACCGCCTTGTAGATCAGTCCGGCAACCGGTCCGCCCAGCATCAGGAAGAGGAGTGGCGCCATCACCCCGTCGGAGCTGTTCTCGGCCACGGTTTCCACCGTAGCGCGCCAGATTTCTGGTTCCTGCAGGTTGTCCGTATCACGGCCGACAATGTAGGAAAGCAGCCGTCTTGCCTCGGCCAGATCGCCGTTCTCCAGTGCCGTTGCCACCAGGCCTGATTCATGGTGCAGCGAGCGGGCCGCCAGGCAGCTCCAGGAG
>VEOV01000103.1 GCA_012026855.1 Geobacter sp. | reverse complement strand
GCCCTGGAGAATGCACTGGCGCAAAAGGGGATGCAGGTTGCGTTGACCTCCCAGGACTGTGCCAATGCGGTTGAAGGGGTCTCAGGTGCGCTTGGCTATTCAACCTTGACTCTGGTTCAGAGTGAAAAAAGACCCCTGAAAATTCTCTCCTACAATGGGGTGACTCCAAGTTTGAAAACCATTGCCGATAAATCATATCCTTTTTCAGAGCTCCTTTATCTTGTGACCAAGGAAGCTCCTGCCGGATTGATCAAGCAATTTATCGATTTTATGCTGGCTTCTGAAGGGAGAAAAATTCTGAGACAGACCGGTAACCTGCCAATATCCTGAGGAGGCCAAAAGCATGAGGCACAGCTGCAGCATAGCCGGGATCATCTCCTGGCTAGCGGGAATAGTCACGGTTTTGCTCGTGCTAGTTTATCCGCTCGTCTATTTTTTCATCTCCTATAACCATGCAGCCGGTGAAGTCGAGTCTGAAGTCGAGCTGCTTGCCAACAGCATAACCCAGCAGGTGGTCAGCGTTAATCCGGATCTGTGGCAATTCGGTCAAACCCGCCTGGAAGAGTATCTAACGTACCTGCTGCGTGATGCCGGCATTGAAAAACGGCGCATCCTGAATAACAGAGATGAGACTGTAGCAAATATATCATCCGGTCAGGTCACTCAGCCGCTTATCATTCGTTCCTACCCGCTCAACGATTCAGGTGTCGTCGTCGGCAGGATAGAGATAACCCGTTCCCTGAGGCCGACGCTCAATAAAACCGGGATGATCTTTCTGGTTGTGTTGCCATTCGGGGCAGCCACTTACGGCATTTTCCGCATCCTCCCGGTCAGGGCCATCAAACGGATGGAGGCGGAGTTGCACAAGGCCAATGCAGAGCTTGAACTGAAAGTGCAGGAGCGGACTGCTGCACTGGATGAGACCAACAGGGAACTGCAGCAGGAGATAATCACCCGCAAGCAGCAAGAAGCTGCTCTCATCGCCAGTGAGGAGCGGTTTCGTGCCCTGGTGGAGACAATGTGTGACTGGGTGTGGGCCATTGACGGGAAGGGTACTTACGTCTACTCAAGTCCCAGGGTTCGCGAGATGCTGGGGCTGACCCCTGAAGAGATGATCGGTAAAAGCATTCTCGAATTCATGCATGAGGATGAGGCCGAGCGGGTTACCGCTCTTATTGAAAAATTTACTGCCAAGCCTGAGCCTTTCACTTCAATTGAAACGTTACATCATCATAAAGACGGCAGGCTGGTCATCCTGGAAAGCAGCGGCGTCCCTTTCTTTGCTGCGGATGGCACTCTCAAGGGGTATCGCGGCATCGATCGTGACATCACCTGGCGCAAGCAGGCCGAACGGGAGCGGGAACAGCTGATTGTAGAGTTGCAGGAAGCAATTGCCAATGTAAAAACCCTCAGCGGCCTGATTCCCATCTGTGCTGGCTGCAAGAAGATCCGTGATGACAAGGGGTACTGGAGTCAGCTGGAGACCTATATCAGCGAGCATGCCGATGTGCTCTTCAGTCACGGTTACTGCCCCGATTGCTATGCCAAGGTTTATGAAGAAATTGAAAATATCAAAAGTAACAAGGTGCCATGGTGATCCGGCGGAATTCTGCATTTATCGCTTGATCGTAAAAACTGCTGTTTCAAGCAGCAGGGATTGTAGTATAAAAGCCCGACTCGTAAATTCTACGCTGTTCAAACTCCCGGAAGTTTTTCAGGAAGAGACCCTATGGAAATAAGATGGTACCCCGGACATATGGGGAAGGCCCTGGAGCAGATCCAGGACCTGATCAAGAAGGTGGACGTGGTGATTGAAGTGCTTGATGCCCGCCTGCCATACTCCAGTGCCAATCACAAGCTGGCGGCAATGCGCTGGAACAAGCCCTGGATCAAACTGCTCAACAAGCATGATCTGGCTGACCCGGCTGTCACCAAGGCCTGGATCAGGGAGCTGGAGCTGCCCGAAGGGGTGCGGGCACTGCCGCTGTCGGCCAAAAAACATAGTGATACCAAGCAGCTGATCAAGCTCTGCCAGACCATGGCGCCGAAACGGGGCAAGCCCGGCTTTCCGGTGCGGGTCATGGTTGTGGGAATTCCCAATGTGGGCAAATCTACCCTGATCAATACTCTGGCCGGCAAGAGCATGGCTAAAGTTGGTGACCGACCGGCGGTGACCACCACCACCCAGATGATCGACCTGCACAACGGCGTGGTACTGGCAGACACCCCCGGGGTGCTCTGGCCGGACATGAGCGACCAGTTTGGCGCCTACCGGCTGGCTGCCAGCGGCGCCATCGGCGATAATGCCATGGACTATACGGTTGTTGGCCTCTTTGCCGCCGAGTTCCTGATGACGAACTACCCGGCAATGCTGCTGACCCGCTACGGTCTGCAGGAGCTGCCGGCAACTCCCAGCGACCTGATTGAGGCTGTCGGCCGCCGGTTGGGGATGCTGGCCAGCGGTGGGGTGGTGGATCATCACCGGGCCGGCGAGGCGCTGCTGCGGGAGATGCGCTCTGGCAAGCTCGGCCGGATCAGTCTGGAGACGCCAGAGTCCATTGCGGCGAAAACGCCAGCGCAATAACTGCCTGCTTCGCTTTTTACGGTTAACTCTTAGCTATCCCTTGATTGGGGTAGCTATTTCTTTTGTCAAACAAGGCGCCCCTCTCCCTGGCCCTCTCCCACAAGGGAAGAGGGATTTAGCTTACTTGAAAGGAACTGCATGGCACTGACAGCAGAACAACAGAGCAGCATTTTACGCTACATAATCGACGAAACCGGTTTCCAGCCCTGGCAGGTGGCCCAGACCGTGACGCTTCTCAAGGAGGGGGCTACAGTCCCCTTTATCGCTCGCTACCGCAAGGAGTTGACCGGTGAGCTGGATGAGGTGGCGATCCGTACCATAGAGGAGCGCTCTGTCTACTTTACCGAGCTGATCGAACGCAAAGTTACCATTCTGGCAACCATAGCCGAGCAGGGTAAACTTACCCCCGAACTGCAGGCCCGCATCGATGCGACCCGTTCCAAGACCGAGCTGGAGGACCTCTATCTCCCCTACAAGCCGAAGCGGCGCACCAAGGCGACCATTGCCAGGGAGCGTGGCCTGGAACCGCTGGCCGACATTATTGCCGCCCAGGAAATCACCAGCGGTACGCCCGATGAAGCAGCAGCCCCATTTGTCAATGCCGAGCTGGGGGTGCCCGATGCTGCTGCCGCGCTGGAGGGGGCAGGGCATATCCTGGCGGAGCGGTTGGCGGACGATGCCGATGCCCGCGCCTTTGTCAGGCGGCTGACCTGGGAGCAGGGGGAGTTCTGCTCACGGGTGGACAGCAGCAAAAAAGAGACGGTCACCAAGTTCGAGATGTACTACGACTACAAGGAGCAGCTGAAAACTATCCCTTCCCATCGGATGCTGGCCATGCGCCGGGGGGAAAAGGAGGAGGTGCTCTTTCTCTCCCTGGTGGCGCCGGTGGAAGAGATCCTGGCCGGACTGCGCAGCCGGATCATCTTGCGCCCGAGCATCTTCCAACCCCTGCTGGAAGGGGTGGCTCAAGATGCCTACAAGCGGCTGATCGCTACTTCCATCGAGGTTGAGCTGCGGCTGGAAGCGAAAAATCTGGCAGATGAGGCGGCCATCAGGGTTTTTGCCCAGAACCTGCGCAACCTGCTGCTGGCCCCGCCGGCCGGCGGCAAGCGGGTACTGGGGATCGACCCCGGGCTGCGCACCGGTTCCAAACTGGCTGTCGTTGATGCCACCGGCAGGTTTCTGGAGCATGTCACCATCTACCCCCACACCGGCGGCAACAAGGCTGGCCAGTCAAAGGGTGAGCTGCTGCGCCTGTTGACGGCACATGCCGTGGAGATGATTGCCATTGGCAACGGCACTGCCGGCCGGGAAATGGAACTGTTTGCCAAAGAGACATTGACGGAAGCTGGGCTGAAGCTGCCGGTGGTCATGGTGAGCGAGGCCGGGGCCAGCGTCTATTCCGCTTCGGACATCGCCCGGGAGGAGTTTCCCGATCTGGACCTGACGGTGCGGGGTGCCATCTCCATTGCCCGCCGTCTCCAGGACCCCCTGGCCGAGCTGGTGAAGGTTGACCCGAAGAGTATCGGTGTCGGCCAGTACCAGCATGATGTCAACCAGTCCATGCTGAAAAAGAGTCTGGACGAAGTGGTGGAGTCGTGCGTCAACTATGTGGGTGTCGATCTCAACACCGCCTCCTGGGCGCTGCTATCCTATGTATCCGGAGTCGGGCCAACCCTGGCCAAAGCCATGGTCGCTTATCGGGATGAAAACGGCTCCTTCCTGACCCGCAAGGCGCTGCTGAAGGTGCCCAGATTCGGCGCCAAGGCTTTCGAGCAGGCAGCCGGTTTCCTTCGCATCCGGGGTGCCAAACATCCGCTGGACAGCAGCGCCGTTCACCCGGAACGCTACCAGCTGGTGGAAACCATGGCTGCTGATCTCGGCGTGAAGCTGGAGCAGCTGGTGGCTGATCCGGCCCTGTCAGGGAAGATAATTCTGCAGCGCTATGTGACTGATCAAGTAGGACTTCCGACCCTGAGGGACATCATTGCCGAACTGCAGAAACCGGGGCGCGACCCGCGCCAGAAGTTCGAGACCGCCACGTTTCGGGATGACATCCGGGAGATTGGCGACCTGAAGGAGGGGCTGGTGCTGCAGGGGGTGGTGACCAATGTCACCGCTTTCGGCGCTTTTGTTGATATCGGTGTCCACCAGGACGGGCTGGTGCATGTCAGCCACCTGGCCAACCGCTTTGTCAAGAATCCCCACGATGCGGTCAAGGTCGGTCAGCTGGTGCAGGTCAAGGTGCTCTCCGCCGACGCCCAGCGCAAGCGGATCGCCCTCTCAATCAAAGAGGCGCTTGTCAGCTGATGCATTAATATTTACACCGTATTTGTTTTGACATACATGTAAACCATAAGTGTTTATTTAACTACTAACTGTTGTTTACAGGGAGCGAACCATGAAAAAAGAGACACGCATCGGTATACGTATCAGAAACATGAGACTCAGGAAGCAGCTGTCCCTTGAGGATGCGGCTAAAGAGGCAGGCATTTCTCAGGAAATGCTCGCAGGGATTGAGGAGATGGCCGTTGCGCCCCCCCTGGGGGTGATCGCCAGTCTCGCCAGGTTGTTCAAGGTTTCTGTCGGCGATATCTTCGGCGAGAGCGGCGACTCCCCGTTTTGTATCGTCAGGAGCAGTAACCGGGAGGCCGTGGCGCGGTTCGGGCATGCCGGCGGCAATTCGGGCGGCTACTGCTACGAGTCCCTTGGCCAGCAGAAGCAGAATCGGCAGATGGAGCCTTTCATGGTAACCCTGACGCCGGTTGCGGGCGATCAGCCGGTTGAGCCGAACCAGCATGCCGGTGAGG
>VEOV01000186.1 GCA_012026855.1 Geobacter sp. | reverse complement strand
GTAGCCGGCGTTGTCGAGCACGTTGGGGTCCACCATGCCGGCCCCCATGACTTCGATCCAGTCGGTCTCGAAGGTGCTGCCGTCGGCACGGCGGATCACGCGCTTCACGTCCACCTCGGCGCTCGGCTCGGTGAACGGGAAGAAGCTGGGGCGCAGCCTGACGCCGATATCGGAGCCGAACATCTGGTTGGTAAAGACAGTCAGAATCCCCTTGAGGTCGCCGAAGGTCACCCCTTTGTCGACCATCAGACCTTCTATCTGGTGGAACATGGGGGAATGGGTGGCATCGTAGTCGCAGCGGTAGACGGTCCCGGGAGCGATGATCCTTACCGGCGGCTTCTGGTTGATCATGGTGCGGATCTGCACCGGTGAGGTGTGGGTCCTGAGCAGCAGGTTGTCCTGCACAAAGAAGGTATCCTGCATATCCCTGGCAGGATGGTCCTTGGGGAAGTTCAGGGCCTCGAAGTTATAATAGTCAAGCTCGATCTCAGGCCCTTCGGCAACCAGAAAGCCGAGACCGGCAAAGATATCGGAAATTTCCTCGATAACCATGGTTACCGGATGCTTGGTGCCTGCTTTCGGACGTCTTCCCGGCAGGGTGACATCAATGAGCTCTTTTTTCAGCCGCTCAGCCTTGGAGCGCTCACGCACGGTTTTTTCTGAAGCTTCGAAGGCAGCCTCAAGCGCATCCCTGACAGAGTTGACCACCTGGCCGATCTGGGGCCGCTCTTCGGGGGAGAGTGCACCGATCCCCTTCATGATGGCGGTGATCTCACCCTTCTTGCCCAGATAACGGACCTTGAGGGACTGGAGCTCCTCCTCTGAAACGGCAGATGCTATCTCTGCACTGGCGGCAACGCGGAGTTTTTCAAGCTGTTCTTTCATAAAAGCATCCCTTAAAAAAAGAAATGGGATGCTCAGCACCCCATTTCCATACTCTGCAATTATTTTGGACTATGCTGCGGTTTTGGCCATACCGGCAACAGAGGCAAATCCGGACGGATCGGAAACGGCCAGGTCAGCAAGGACTTTCCGGTCGATCTCGACCTTGGCCTGCTTCAGGCCGTGGATCAGTTTGCTGTAGGTGATACCGTTGATCCGGGCGGCGGCATTGATACGGACGATCCAGAGAGCGCGGAAATCGCGTTTTTTCACACGACGGTCACGGAATGCATAATTAAGGGCGCGGTCTACCGCCTCGGTGGCACTCCTGAAAAGTTTACTCCTTGCACCTCTGTAACCCTTGGCAAGTTTGAGAACCTTGTTCCTTCTCTGTCTCGCTTTAAAACCTCTTCTTACGCGTGGCATACTGTACTCCTTTGGTTTTATTTCGCCGGATCCGCAAGGGGAGACGTTTCCTCACGGTTCTCGGACTTTGAATCTGAAAAAGTAACCGGCTTCAGGATAAACAAAAGCCTGAAGCCTGCTGTTTACATATAAGGAATCAGCTTGGCAATATTCTTGTGATCAGCTGCATCAACAATCCCGCCCTGACGGAGATTGCGCTTCCGCTTGCGGGTCTTGCTGGTGAGAATGTGGCTGGTGAAAGCGCTGCTTCTCTTGATCTTGCCTGAGCCGGTCTTCTTGAAGCGCTTGGCAGCGCCGCTGTTTGTCTTGATTTTTGGCATGGTGATTTCTCCTGTCGTTTTTAACTATTTCTTCGGGGCGACAATCATGAACATGCTGCGCCCTTCCATTTTAGGTCTTACTTCTATGACGGCAACATCTTCAAGGTCAGTGGCGAAACGGTCAAGGGCCTTCTGTCCGTACTCCATGTGGGTAATCTCCCGACCTCTGAACACCAGGGTAATCTTGGCCTTGTTCCCTTCTTCCAGAAAGCGGCGCACATGCTTGATCTTGAAGAGCATATCGTGCTCATCGGTTTTCGGTCTCAGCTTGACCTCTTTCAACTGGACCTGAACCTGCTTTTTCTTCGCTTCCTGCAGCTTCTTGCTCTGCTGGTATTTGAACTTGCCGTAATCCATGATACGGCAGACCGGAGGGACTGCTGTCGGTGAAACCTCAACCAGGTCAAGCTGGAGGGCCTCTGCCATCGAAAGAGCTTCCGATGTGGTGATAACACCTATCTGCTCCCCTTCCGCACCAATAACCCGCACTTCTCTTGATCTGATAGCCTGATTGATGTTAACCGTTGCCTTAGCTATGACGCCACCTCCTAGTGGTAATCAGCAGATTCTTTCTGTACAAAATTTATGAACTCTTCCGGAGTGACCGGATCGAGGTTTTTGCCATCCCTAAAGCGTGGCGTGATACGGCCGCTCTCCACTTCCTTGTCGCCGACTATCAGCATGTAAGGGGTCTTCTGCAGCTGGGCCTCCCGGATCTTGAATCCGAGCTTCTCATTGCGGAAGTCCTTCTGAATGCGGATTCCGGCGGCACGCAGCTCGTTGTACACCTTTTCGGCATACTCGATCTGGGCGTCGGTAACGGTAACAATCACCGCCTGAACCGGCGAAAGCCAGAGCGGGAAGCTGCCGGCAAAGTGCTCGATCAGTACGCCGATGAATCTTTCGATTGAACCGAGGATTACCCGGTGAACCATGACAGGGCGCTTTTTCTCGCCGTCACTGTCCACATAGGTGAGGTCGAAACGCTCCGGCAGGGTAAAATCGCACTGGATAGTAGCACACTGCCACTTTCTGTCAAGACAATCGCGCAGTTTGATGTCGATCTTCGGGCCATAGAAGGCGCCGTCACCCTCGTTGATCTCATAGGGGCGGCCGGAATCCTTGAGTGCGCCGAGGAGAGCGTTTGTGGCCCGCTCCCAGTCCTCGTCGGAACCGATGGACTTCTCCGGTCTGGTGGAGAGCTCCATGTCGAACTCGAAGCCGAACTTGGCCATGACCTCGCTGACAAAGGCGATAACCCCCTTGATCTCGGCATCCAGCTGCTCGGGAGTGCAGAGAATATGGGCATCATCCTGGGTAAAGCAGCGAACCCTGAGGAGTCCATGGAGCACACCGGCCCGCTCGTGGCGATGGACCGTCCCCAGCTCGAAGAAGCGGAGCGGCAGATCGCGGTAGCTGCGAAGCTGGGACTTGTAGATCATCATATGGGCAAGACAGTTCATCGGCTTGACGCCGAAACTCATCTCATCCACTTCGGTGAAGTACATGTTCTCCCGGTAGTTGTCGTAATGGCCCGAACGCTGCCAGAGGTCGGTCTTGAGAATCTGCGGTCCGACTACGATGTCGTAGCCCCGCTTCAGGTGCTCTTTCCGCTCGAAGTCTTCGAGGATGGTGCGGAGCAGCGCCCCTTTCGGATGCCAGATGGCAAAGCCGGCGCCAACCTCGTCATTGAAGGAGAACAGGTCCAGCTCGCGGCCCAGTTTCCTGTGATCGCGGCGCTTGGCCTCCTCAATCCTCTCCAGATAGGCGTCCAGTTCCTTCTTGTCGGCAAAGGCAGTGCCGTAGACCCGCTGCAGCATCTTGCGCTTTTCATCACCACGCCAGTAGGCGCCGGCAATGGAAGTAAGCTTGAAAGCCTTGCACCAGGCGGTTGACGGCAGATGGGGCCCGCGGCAGAGATCGGCAAAACCACCCTGGGTATAGATGGAAACGGTCTCGGCGCCGAGGTCCTCGATCAGCTCGACCTTGTAGCTCTCCCCCATATCACGGAAGAACTTGACAGCTTCGCCCGAAGAAAGCTCTTTACGCGTCAAAGGCAGGGCTGCCTTGGCAAGCTCCTGCATTTTCTTTTCAATTTTCTCCAGATCCTCCGGGGTAAACGGATGATCAACGTCGAAATCGTAATAAAAACCGGTATCGATGGCCGGACCGATGGTTACCTGTGCCTGGGGAAAAAGCTCCTTGACCGCCTGGGCCATCAGGTGGGAAGTCGAGTGGCGGATAATCTCCAGCGCTTCCGGACTCTTTTCCGTAATTATGGCAACGGCAGCCCCGTCGGCCAGAGGTGACGAGAGATCGACCAGCGCATCATTCACCTTGCCGGCAATAGCGGCTTTCGCCAGGCCTGCACCTATGGATGCAGCCAGGTCGGCAACTGTTGCGCCGGCAGCCAGCTTCCGTGTGGAGCCGTCCGGCAACTGTACGGATATTTCAGCCATCTTCAGCCCCTTAAAAGAAAAGGCATCGAAACCCGATGCCTCACACAAATACCCTCTGCTGTAAAGCAATTGGTAGGCGCGGGCGGTTTCGAACCGCCGACCCCTAGCGTGTCGAGCTAGTGCTCTACCCCTGAGCTACGCGCCTGTAACAAAACGAACGTTATAATTACCAATGCGATCCCGCAAAGTCAAGGTTTTTTTATGGCGCAAGACCAACGAAATTCACTCCGGCTGAGATCAAATTCTTTTGAACATCTTTTCGATGTCATTTTTCGAAAATTTTACAATAACCGGTCGGCCATGGTGACAGTTTGCCGCTGAGGCAGTGCTATCCATTCGCCTGAAAAGTGCGGTTATTTCCGGCAGCGACAGGTGCCACTC
>VEOV01000077.1 GCA_012026855.1 Geobacter sp. | reverse complement strand
GGCCGGCTCCCTGTCAGAGGGGATTGGCAGCGGTAATGCCTGCGATGCCCTCTGCTTTGCCATCAGCCAGTGCGGCGCTCTGCTGGCAAGCCATTTCCCCCGTCAGACAGGGGATGGCAATGAGCTGAGCGATGACATCATCACCGGGAGCAGAGACTAAACCTTATTTTTTCCTGCTCTTTTCCTGCAGGAGCTTCCTGGCCAGCACTTCCAGGGTATGAATCACCTTGACACTGCTGCCATGCTGCTTGAGGCCGTCGGAGAGCTGCATCATGCAGCCGGGGCAGCCGGTAGCCACCGTTTCTGCGCCGGTTCTGATGATGGCGTTACTCTTGGCGGCATTGATCTGCATGGATGATTCGTAGTGGTAGACATTGAAGGTCCCCCCCAGGCCGCAGCACTTGTCGGCCCCCTCCATCTCGGCAATCACCACCCCCGGTGTCCCCTTCATCAGCGCCCGTGGCTGACTGGTAATCCCCCTGGTGCGCAGATGGCAGGGGTCGTGATAGGTGACGGTCACATCCCGGCCGGCGCCGGTCTCTTCAGGGTTGAGGCCGAGCCGGTGCAGCAGCTCAGAGGCATCGACCGTCTTGTCGGCAATGGCCTTGAGGCGGGCGGCCAGCTCGGGGTGGCGCTTGCCGATCAGGTTCGGGTAGAACTTGTGCAGTGCCCCGCCGCAGGTAGCGCAGGCAGACATGATGTAGTCAGCCTCATACCGCTCCAGCTCGATCAGGTTCTTCTCCGCCAGTTCCCGGACCGTATCCAGGTCGCCGCCGGACATGCCCGGCAAACCGCAGCACTGCTGGTTTTTCGGGATGATCACCGTGCAGCCGAGATGCCTGAACAACGCCAGGGCAGCCTCACCCACCTGGGGATAGCAGAAGTTGGTCATGCAGCCGACGAAAAAGACGATACGCGGCTTGCCCGGCGCCCCCTGGATCACCTCGGGATGCCGCTCAAGAAAGGGTACCTTGGCAATGGCCGGAATATGGCGCTTGCCGCCGACAAAGGGGAGCGGGAAACGGAGACGCAGCCCGGAAGTTGCCGGCACCTTCTGGAAAAAGAGCGGCCCGAGGATACGACCGGCAGCAGCGCCGAACTTCATCAGGGAACGGTTCTTGATCACCTGGCCGACAGCAGTATGAAAAGTGGTGAGACCGCGCCGTTTAGCCAGGGCCTCCCGGGCGACCATGACGATCTCGTCGGTCGGCACGCTGTTGGGGCACTTCTCGACACAGCTGCCGCAAAGAAGACATTTGGACATGGCGTTATAGGTGGCATCGTCCAGCTCGATGTCACCCTTGAGCAGGTGCTGGCAGAGGGCAATCTTCCCCCGGGCAACGGCCGGCTCCTTGCCGAAGGCCGCAAAAGCCGGGCAGTTGGCCCGGCAGGCACCGCACTTGACGCACTTCTTCAGCTCCTGCTCGACTCTTTCCAATGCATCTGCTTTCAAATCTTTTTCACTCATAAATAATTTTGCCTTACCCTAAGGGAAACATTTTACCTGGGTTGAGTATATTGTTGGGATCCAAAGCCGCCTTGATCGCCTGCATCGCCGCCACCTGGGCAGGCTTCAGCTCAAGATGGATGAACGGCTGCTTCGCCAGCCCCACGCCATGCTCGCCGGACATGGTGCCGTTCAGATCCAGTGCCGCCTGAAAGACCTCGGCAATGGCCTGGTGAGCCAGTTCCTCCTGTCCGGGAACGGCCTTGTCAATCATGACATTGACGTGGATATTGCCGTCACCGGCATGACCGAAATTGACAATGGGAATATCATAGCGCTGCTGAATTTTCTCAATCACCCGGATGACTTCCGGCACCTTGCTGCGGGGGACGACGATATCCTCGTTGAACTTGTCCGGATTGACATCTCGCAAGCTGGGAGACACCAGCCGGCGCACCTTCCAGAGGGCCTCGGACTCGGCCGCGTCCCTGGCCACCTTGCACTGCACCAGGCCGAGGGGCCCAATCAGCTCCTGGATTCTGGCCGCCTGCTTCTCGATCAGGTCCCGGTCACCATCAACCTCGATCAGCAGCACTGCCCGGCCGTTTTCCGGAATGCCGAGATTGAAGCGTTTCTCCACACACTGCAGGGTGGCGTAATCCATGAACTCCAGGGTCGTTGGAATGATCTTGTTGCCGATGATGGTGGAAACGGCCTTGGCAGCGCCGTCGATGGAGTCGAAAATGGTCAGCATGGTCTTCTTCGCTTCGGGCAGGGGCAGCAGCTTGAAAATGATCTTGGTGATCGCCCCCAGTGTCCCTTCCGCGCCGCAGCGCAGGCGGGTCATGTCATAGCCCACCACCCCCTTGTAGGTCTCGCCGCCGGTGCGGATGATCTCGCCCGTGGGGAGTACCACCTCCAGCCCCATGACGAAATCCCGGGTGACCCCGTACTTGACGCAGCGGGGGCCGCCGGCATTCTCGGCCACATTGCCCCCCAGGGTGGAAAACTTCAGGGAAGCCGGGTCGGGCGGATAGAACAGCCCAAGCTTCTCCACCTCGATCTGGAACTGCTCGGTGACCACGCCAGGCTCCACTTCGGCGATGAGGTTCTCGGTGTCGATGCGCAGGATCCGGTTCAGCCGGGTCACCACCAGGACGATGCCCCCCCCCTTGGGGAGAGCGCCGCCGGTAAAACCGCTGCCGGCGCCGCGCGGGAAAACCGGGATTTTTTCACTGTTGGCCAGTTTGAGCACCCGGGCCACCTCTTCGGTTGACCCTGGATGAACCACGGCGTCGGGGAGGAACTCCATCTGGGTAGCGTCGTAGCCGTAGCAGATCAGGTCCTGCTTTTCAGTGGAGACGTAGTCTGCCCCGACGATTTCCCGTAAATGTTGAATTATTCTGGTATCAAGCATAAAACTCCATCCAAGTTTATAATAAAAGACCTCAACGACCTGCAGCCTGCAGTGTAATTACTTGGCTTTCAGATTGCCTATAACCCAACCGGCTGCGCTTGGCCTTTACGTGTAAACACCATTTCGAATTCATTGGCAAAGTTATTCGTCCAGCCTGGATCTGCATAAATGGACTGTGCTAACAGATTCGGCTGCCCATCGTCTTCGTAACGGGGCAAAACAACCAGGTTAACTTTATATGCATCGAATAACCCTTTCCAGTACGGACGATACCCCGGCACAACGACGCGACTGTTATCGTACTCCCAAGCCCTCTGGGTACTGAGAGTCCGGCTGTCGTAGAAGATTTTATTTCCGGGGCCAAGGCGCCAGATCATATAGCCGCCCCAGTACATGGTCGTATAAATATTGCCACCAATGCTGTTTGTGGCAATGAAGTCCGCTGCCTGTACCGGGAGCTGATACGGCGGTATCCAACCGGATCTCATCGTTTCCCTGATTCGAGGCAGTTCGTCACCGACACAAAACAGTACGTTGACAATGAGCATTACCAGAAGAATTGCTCTCCCCTTCATCGCGGGGTATTCACTGTCGAAAAACCTCGCCAGGAAAAGTACCGCCGCAACCAGAAAGAACGGCATCATGCGCATGTGTTGTGCCCCAACAAATGCAGTGCACACCAAAATACCGATCCAGGTAATGTTCTTTCTTTGCCTTGACACCAGCAAGGCGCAAAAAACAAGGATAATTGTTATCAGGTACAGTAAAACCATGAAATCCTGAGCTAGTTGATAATATTCGAATAGCGACAGTTCTTCCAGATTATTCTGGTTCAGATAATGATCGCTATCGAAAATGTGCGGTAAATATTTGAGTGTCACAATAGGGTTCGGATTGACAAACGAGGCGGCTAATGCTGTCAGAGAAGCAACAACCAGATTCCTGAAGTTGCTGCCGGAGAGGCTGCCAAGCTTCGGGTAAAGGACTTTACCCCCCTCCGCAATGACGCAATAGATGAGAACTGCCTGGCCGATGATAAAACCGCCATGCATATTGGCCCAAACTATCATCAGTAGCGAAAGCGGCACCAAGGTTTTCCACAGAGACTCGCCGGCTCGCCCTTCCACCGCTCGGAATATCAGGATGAGAAGAACGCCAAAACAGATAAAAGATATAAACTGGGGTCGTTCAATAAAATAGGACTCAAGAATCTGGATGACACCAATGGCAAACACCGCCGACACGCTACTTTTCCGCACATCAGCCCAGCATAGAAAAATCAGTAAACTTAAGCCTGCTATTACCCACCTCAGCACAATGATGCCGGACTCGCCTCCCATGGAGTGAAAGGCATACAAAATCAGTTGGATCAGCCAATAGGAGGTATAAATGAATTCGGTGCGTACCGATTGGTCCGGCACTGGAGGAACGCCGAACAAATCGGTAGTGGGAAGGGACTTGTTATGCCAGATCCATTGACCGGTTTTGAGATGCCAGAAAAAATCCGGGTCGACCAGGGGGCGCAGCAGGTATATACCACCAATTGCCAGAGTTAAAAATATAAGACCAATTGATATGACCCGCTCTGCTGAAAAAGAGTCTCCGCCGGAATTTCCAGCGGAATTACGATTACTGTTCAACATCGTTGTATTCGACATGTTCACGTTCACGCTGGACACACTCTTTCATTCAACTTTCTGCGTTCTCAATATCGGTAACACCGTCCCCCCCTCAGGGATAATGTAGGCACTGTATTCCTCCGGCAGCATCTCTTCTGCCATCTCCAGTGCCGCGTAAAGGTCGTGGGCCGGAATCATCCCCATGGTCTTGACCTCTTCGGCAGGCAGATTGGAAACCAGTATAATCCTGAAATTCAGCGCTTTCTGCAACATCGAGTAGGCAGTCTGACCGTTGATTTCGTAATTTTTTCTCAGTTCAGATTCGAACTCTTCCAGGCCGGCAAATCTGAACCAGTTAAAGAAGGTGGCATTGCCGTAGCCATCGCGGCATTCGGCCAGCAGTACCATGACACCGCCGTCCTTAAGTGCCTTGGAACCGTATTCCATGGACTTGTGCGCCTGAATGAGGTTGATGTCCTTGGGGAAGCCCCCACAGGAGACGATGACCAGGTCCCCCTTCTCCCGAATGGCAAAGGAAAACTCCTTGGAGTAATAGCTGCAGGCAGCAGCGTGGGCCTCCTGCCAGTCACCGGCAAAGGCCGCCAGCAACCGCTTCTCGGGGGAAAGCACCGTGTTGAGGATCATCAGCGGTTTGAGCATGGCGCAAGCTTCCATCATCGCCTGATTCACCGGATTCCCCTGGAGTATGCCGGTGGCTGCCCTGGGGTTTTTACCGCTCCCCTCACCGGGATTCAGCACGGCAAAGTGGCTGGCCATGCAGCTCTTGCGGCTGGCAACCCCCGGAAGCACGCTTTTTCTGCCGCCGCCAAAGCCGGCAAAGTAGTGAAAACCGACCGTGCCGGTCAAAATGACATGGTCTGCCTCGGCGACGCTCCGGTTGATACAGACTTCAATCCCTGAGGTGGTAAAACCGATGGTGGCCAGCTTCCCCGGATCGTCACATTCGTGATCTTCAACCTTGATCTTGCCGTACAGAGGGCCGAGGATCTTTTTGTGCTCAGCCTCACTCTGCTTGCGATGAATGCCCAGGGCAATGATGACGGTGATCTCATTTTGGGCGACCCCGGAAGCGCCGAGGCGTTCCACCAGCAGCGGCAGATACAGCTCACTCCCGGTATAGCGGGTAATGTCCGAGGTGATGATGACCACCCGCTCTCCCGGCCTGATCTTCGCCAAGCTGGCAGTGCAGCTGTCAAGCGCCCCCTTGATGATCTCTTCCGGCGACAGCACCGGCAGTGTGGGGGTCGCACGGATTACCGATCCGCCGCTGCCATCCGGCAGCTCAATACTGAAAGCCGTATCTCCATATTTAAGTTCCATAATCACCTGATCTTACCCGAGCTAAGTGGTGTGGTAAAGAAAAAGGGGGGCAATTGCCCCCCTCTATACTGCTTCAACAAACAAGGGCCGTGAGATTTGTGCAAGGTCAAGGCGCCGAAGGATTTCCGCGGAGGCGTAGCAGCGCTACGTCGCACAAGGGAATCCGCCCGGCAACGCCGAGATTGCGCAAATATCGCGGTCCTCTTACGCTTCGGCTTTCCAGTGGCCATGGAGGTTGCAGTACTCCCGTGCCACTACCTTGTCTGACTTCACGCAGAAAGTCGCTTCAGGCGCTTCGCCAGGCTTGAGCATCTTGCGGGAAATCTTGTCACCGTCAATAACTTCGATCCATTGGATGAAATGGTTCTCTTCCATGGGATGGGGAACCGCGCCAACCTTAACCGTCACCTTGCCGTCACCCTTTTCGATAACCGGCACATGCTTCTCCTTGGAAGCATCCACGGTATTTTCAACCAAAAGCTGCATCGCCTCGCCGCAACAGGCCAGAGGCCCCCCGCCGGAGATGAACAGTTCGACGATATTACCGCAAACATTGCATTTGTAAACTTCAAGAACTTTTGCCATCTTTAAATCCCCCTTTATCAGAATTTATCGTGGTACTCTTTGACTCGTTGCGCAAAGTTGCGCCCGAACTCGTAACAGCCTTTTTCGTCTTCCATGGATGGTTTGTAGAGTATCTGCAAACCCGGTTCAACCGCATCGAGCCCCATCCGCTTGAATTCTTCGTAAATCTCCTTGACCGCACCGCCACCCCAGCCATAACTGCCGAAGGCGCCAACCAGGCGGTTTTTTGGACGCAACCCGCGCAGATGGGTCAACAACTCGGCAACGGAAGGATAGGTTATGTTGTTCAGGGTCGGTGAGCCGATCAGTGCCCCTCGGGCTTTCCAAAACTCCTTGATGGCCACGCTCATGGGTGTAGCCCGCAGTTTGATGACCCGGACGTCGACATTCTCGCTCCTGATCCCTTCCGAAACCGGAACAATCATCTTCTCAGTGCTGTGCCACATGGTGTCGTAAATAATGGCCACCGAAAGATTGGCCTTGCCGTTGGCCAGGTCGAGATAGGTCTCAAAGACGCTCTGGGGGCTCTTGCGCCAGATTATCCCGTGGTCCGGTGCAATAATGTCAATCGGTACTTCCATTTTGGAGATCTCGGTGATCTTGTTCTTGATCATCGGCCCAAACGGCATCAGGATATTGGCGTAATAGTCAATGACCGAGTCGGTCAGTTCCGCTTCAGAGTACTCGGCGATGAACTCGTCATCAAACCTGCCTGCCGAGGCGATATGCTGGCCAAAGGCATCCTGGCTGAAGAGAATGTTGTCCCCTTCCAGATAGGTAAACATTGAGTCCGGCCAGTGCAGCATTGGTGTTTCAATGAAGCGGAAGGTTTTCTTGCCTGTGGTGAGCGTGTCGCCACTCTTGACGACCTTGACATTCCACTTCGACAGGTCAAAAAAACGCTCAAGGCCGCGCTTCCCCTTTTCGCTGATATAAATGGTTGCCTCAGGAGCGCAGGCCATTACCGCGTCAAGGCTGGTAGCGTGGTCATTTTCAATGTGATTTATGATGACATTTTTGATACGGGACGGGGCAACAACACCTTCGATGTTTTTGAGCGTCTCATCGGCAAAATCATGCTTTACCGTGTCTATCAGGGTAATTTCATCATCCAGTACGAGGTAGTTGTTGTATGTAGTGCCGCGCGGAACTTCATAACCGTGGAAATCACGTACTGCCCAGTCAAGCGCACCTACCCAGTAAACATCCTTCTTAAGCTCTACTGCCTTCATCAAAGAGTCCTTTCAGTGATCGAGGATTGGATTTCAGGAAAGACCTACACCTCTTCAAACTGGTCGCTGCCGACGCCGCATACCGGACAGATTTCGGGTGGCTCATCACCCTCGTGGATGTAATCACAGACCAAACAACGCCATTTTTTCATAGTGCATCTCCCTCTCAGTTGAATTTTATAGAACGGTAAGCTGTATCCATGCTGCTGCAGTCACTACAGAGCCCTACAGCGACAACCGAACAATCAAACACCTTGAAGCCGCCAAGGTCAACACTCCCGAGATCGATATCGGGAAGTTGCCGGGCATCAATATCAATAACCTTCTCACAGACCAGACAGGAGGCATGATGATGCTTGCTGGTGTCAGCGTCAAATCTTGCCTTTGCCTCAGGATTGCTGATCTTCTGAGCCAGCCCGAGCTGGACAAATGTCTCAAGGACACGGTAAACGGTAGTCCGCGAAACTCCAGTGATACGATCCTGAATGGAAGCGTAAATCTGGTCAGCTGTCGGATGGTCAGTGCGCGAAGAGAGGTTTTCGAGAATTGCCCTTCTTTGCACAGTAAGCGAAAGCCTGTTTTTGCGACACCGCTCTTCCATCAATTTCAGCTTGGCAGAGACAAACTCATTGCTGCCGGTTGGACTTTGATTATTCATTTTTGACACCTTATTGCAAATATTATGTAACCTGTCAAGAACTTTGATTATCCACTTTATAAAAAACGGGAGCTGATGTCTGCAGATACTGAAAATTTAGCGAATCAAAAGATAGGCGCTTTCTAATTAATTAAACATTTTAGCATTATAGCAGAAAATTAAATTGTCACAAGATTTTAGATATGGATTACATAAATATAAATGCAATAAACAAGTGATTAACTGATTGACAAAACAACACATTTCCTTTAACAATTATGCGTTTTTGCCCATAAGCCTTTTGAAAGGCATAAAATAACAGGAGGATTTTTACAAATGGAACAGTACGCAGTCGTATTCGCCCTGGTTTGCGCCGTGGCAGCCGTGGCCTACGGCCTGATCTCGGCACAGTGGATTCTGGGATTACCACAGGGCAATGATCGCATGAAGCAGATCGCAGCCGCCATCCAGGAAGGCGCCGGCGCTTACAT
>VEOV01000226.1 GCA_012026855.1 Geobacter sp. | reverse complement strand
TTAGCCCAGTTGCCGGAGGCGAAGCCGCGGGGCTACAAACCGGGGCGTTACTCCTTCAACGTCAAGGGGGGGCGGTGCGAGGCCTGTTCCGGGGACGGCATCATCAAGATCGAAATGCACTTCCTGCCGGACGTTTATGTGCAGTGCGAGGTCTGCTAGGGGGCGCGCTCCAACCGGGAGACCCTTGAAGTGCGCTACAAGGGGAAGAACATTGCCGAAGTGCTGGACATGACCGTCTCCCAGGGGCTGCAGTTCCTGGAAAATATCCCGCGCATCAAGAACAAGCTGCAAACTTTGGAGGATGTGGGGTTGGGGTACATCAGGCTGGGGCAGTCGGCCACCACCCTTTCCGGCGGCGAGGCCCAGCGGGTGAAGCTGGCCAAGGAGCTCTCCAAACGGGCCACCGGCCGTACCATCTACATCCTGGACGAGCCGACGACCGGCCTCCATTTCCATGACATCGCCAAGCTGATGGAAGTGCTCAACAAACTGGTGGAGGGGGGCAATACCATCGTCATCATCGAACACAATCTGGATGTCATCAAGTCGGCCGACTGGGTCATTGCCCTCGGCCCGGAAGGGGGCGACCGGGGGGGCGAGATCGTTGCCAGCGGCACGCCGGAAGAGGTAGCCAGGGTGACCCGCTCCTACACCGGCCAGTTCCTGCGAAAGATGCTCTGACACCAATTCCAGATCAAGGATGATATCAAGGCGGCGAGGATTGAGGCGGCGAGGCGTACAGATAAGTACGTTGAGCAGCCGAAGACGAGCCAACGAAGAGAGGGCCTTGATATGAAATTGGTAAACAAAAAGAGGGGATGCGCCAGCGCATCCCCTCTGTGACTGTCATGCAGAGGCAGTGCTAGTTTTCCGTCATGAAATGCTCTTCGTACATATCTTCCAGCTGCTGCAGGTGGCGGCTTTCGTCAGCCACCAGACGCTCCATCAAATTTCCCATCGGGGCACCAGCACAGGCATTAGCCATCTTCTTGTAAAAGGAGATCGCCGAGTTTTCCAGGTGAATGGCATAGGCAAGAGCCTCCCTTGAGTCCGATTCGGCTTTCAGCTCCTTTTTGGCAAGCACGGCATCGAGGTTCATGGTCGGCAACGGCTTGGCGAGCTCCCCCTCGGTTATGTACCCCTCAACAAGCGCTTTTTCCAGTTCAAACTTGTGGGCCAATTCGTCCAGGGCGGCCTCCTTGAGGACCTTCCGCGCCGGCTTTGACTTGACTATCCGCAAGGCATCCAGGTAATGCCTGAAGCCATCATTTTCCATACTGATTGCCATTTCAAGGGCACCTTCAAATGTGTAACAGACATCGCTCTGCTCGCTCATCATCTCCTCCGGCCGGTTATAGAATCCATTCATTTTCCCCATCTTTTAGCATATTGCTTTATCAAGCTCAATGCTATTGTACATTACTGAATTCCCACATTTTTAGCTTGACGAAACATACCCCGGTGAGTAGAATCCAGTTCTACTTTTTTGAATACGGCAAAAAGTCCGCTTAAAGCCCGATTGACGGGCTTTTACAGAATTGGTTCAAGCAACCAAAAATCAACCCAGGAGGTAGGAAGATGTCTGATTATGGTACACTCGAAGATCGCGTCCGTCACAAGTCTCTGCTCAGCAAGGTCATGACCCCGGAGCAGACGCTTCAGTTCTTCAAGCCCGGCATGAATCTTGGCTGGTCCGGTTTTACCCCGGCCGGTTACCCGAAAGTGGTACCCATCGCTGTTGCTGAGCACGTCGAGAAGAACAACCTCCAGGGTCAGTGGAAGTTCAACCTCTTCATCGGCGCATCTGTAGGTGCCGAGACCGAAGACCGCTGGGCAAAAAATGACATGATCGACCGCCGCTGGCCTTACCAGACCGGCAAGAACATTGCTGCCGGCATCAACGAAGGCCGCATCCGCATGGGCGACAAGCACCTCTCCCTCTTTGCCCAAGACCTGGGCTACGGTTTCTACACCAAGGACTCCGAGTCCGGCAAGCTCGACCTGGCCATTATCGAAGTCTCCGCCATAACCGAAGACGGCGGTCTGGTACCGACCTCTTCCTGCGGCGTTATCCCTGAAATCCTCATGATCTGCGACAAGATCATCGGCGAGGCGAACACCGGACAGCCTTCTTTCGAAGGGATTCACGACCTGCTGACTCCGGCTACTCCACCGAACCGCCAGCCGTTCAACATCGTCAAGGCGAACTCCCGCATCGGCTCTACCTCTATTCCGTGCGATCCGAAGAAGATCGTCGCCGTTGTCGAGTCCAAGCTGCGCGATCAGGGCCGTGCCTTTGCCGAGCAGGATGACACCTCGGAAGCAATCGCCGGTCACGTCATCGACTTCTTCCAGCAGGAAGTGAAAGCCGGCCGTCTGCCTGACAACCTTCTCCCGATCCAGTCCGGCGTAGGCTCCATCGCCAACGCTGTTATCGGTGGTCTGGCCAAGGGTCCGTTCTACAACCTCTCCGTTTACACCGAGGTTCTCCAGGACACCATGCTCGACCTGTTCGACTCCGGCAAGCTTGACTGCGCTTCTTCCTGTTCGCTGTCTCTCTCCGCAGAGCCGGGCTTCCCGAAATTCTTCGCCAACATGGACAAGTATTTCGACAAGATCACCCTGCGTCCGCTGTCAATCTCCAACGCTCCTGAGCCGATCCGTCGTCTCGGGTGCATCGCCATGAACACCCCGGTTGAGATCGATATCTACGCTCACGCCAACTCGACGCTCGTTGGTGGTACCCGGATGATCAACGGCCTCGGCGGTTCCGGCGACTTCCTCCGTAACGGCTACCTGAAGATGATGCACACCCCTTCAAGCCGTCCGAGCAAGACCGACCCGACCGGTATCTCCTGTGTGGTACCGCACTGCTCCCACATCGACCATACTGAGCACGACCTTGACTGCGTCATCACCGAGCAGGGCCTGGCCGACCTCCGTGGTCTGGCTCCGAAGGACCGCGCCCGCCGCATCATCGAGAAGTGCGCCCACCCGGATTACAAGGACCAGCTGCAAGAGTATCTCGCCATTGCCGAGCACGAGTGTCTCCGCCGCAAGGTTGGCCACGAGCCGCAGCTCTGGGATCGCGCCTTCAAGATGCACCTCAATCTTGAGAAGAACGGCACCATGAAGCTGAAAAACTGGGATGTCAAAGTCGACCTCTGCGAGTAGTCGACCAGTAATACCGTATGTTCAGGAAAGCCCCGGGCTCACGCCCGGGGCTTTCCTGCGTTCAGCAGGCCAAAAGCCGGCACATTTTCTTTGACATTGTCCCTGCCGCCTGCTACAAAATCCGCACAATTGATGACCAAGCGGTCTGGTGCCGTACCACTGCAGGTACGGATAATAGGGAAGAAGGTGCAAATCCTTCGCTGTCCCGCAACTGTAAGGGTGTACTGATCTCGCCCGGTTTCAAATCAAGCGAAGATAGCGACTTGATGTGGAACCGGTAACCACTGGGGAAACCTGGGAAGGGGCGAGTGAGGGCTGATCCCCAAGCCAGGAAACCTGCCATGCCGACGCTGATTTGGAAC
>VEOV01000299.1 GCA_012026855.1 Geobacter sp. | reverse complement strand
GTCGACCAGGGGCAGCCCCCCTTTGAGGCGGACATAGAGATCGTCCCCCTGGAGGGTGAAGCTGTCGATATTCGCCTTGCCGCCATCGATGCGCAGCATCCCCTGTACGGTTTTGTAAGCCGAATCAGGCAGCGGCATGTCGCCGATCTTGATGCCGGTCACCTCGGCTCCCTGCACCTCCAGCTGCACGAAGCCTTTAGCCCTGGCAAGCGGGCCTTTGGTGGCAACCTTGCCTGACAGGATGCCACTGGCCTTTACTGCGGCCACGTTTTTAAAGAAAGGGATGTCTTCGAGGCGGACATTTTTGACCTCAATGGTGGTGGCTGGGTTGCGCCCCAGGGAGAAGCCGGAGCGCAGGCTGCCCGAGCCGATGGCGGCAGTGGTGGTGATGGTGAGCCGACCGGTGAGGAGCGGCAGCAGCTCCACCACCAGCTCACCCTGACTGATGGTGAGCAGCTCGCCCGAGTCCGAGGCAAGGGTGATGCCGCGCCCCTTGATTCCCAGGGGGAGGGCTTTGCCCAGCTTGACTGCGGACAGGGTCAGCCCGTACTGGGAAAGACCGCTATTGGCGGCGTTAAGCAGGGTCGCCGAGGGGATGAACAGGATCGTCAGCAGGGTAAAGAGGAGCAGCCCGGCAACCGTAGCGCCGACAGCTCTGGCGATCTTGGCCCAGTTCACTTCTTCTCCTGGGGAGCAGGTTTGAGCAGGGCGATGTTGAGGGTGACATCCAGTTTGGCCGGATCGTCATATCTGGTCTTGAGGTTGGCCTTTTTGATGACCACCGGCTTGGCCCCTTTCTCCAGACGATGGAGCAGGTTGACCGCCTCGTTGGCAGTGAGCCCCTCGATCCTGACTTCGGCGGCATCCTCCAGGAAACCGGGGCGGTCCTCCCCCTTGAGTGGCTTGATCTGGCTGTTTTTCCCCTTGATGCCGATCTCCTCGATCAGTTTTGCCGGCGAGTCATCGGGCGCCACCGCGGAGAGCCGGTTGGCCAGCTTCTGGGCCCCGGCGCTCGCCTCCCGGTAGCGCTGTTTGAGCACCATCATCTCGGTCAGCGCTGCCTCGCGGCTGAGTCGTTTTTTCTCCAGTCCCCTGATCCGGTCAAAGAGCGCCGAATAGATAAGTGCAAGCACCAGCAGGGCAACCAGCAGATAGCCTATTTTCAGCCGCTGGGCCGGTTCCAGCTGTTCGTAACGTTCCCGCAGGTTCATTTGCCACCCCCTTTGAGGGCGCCGCGGAAGGCGAAACTGACCGAGCCGTCCGGCCTGCTCTTGATTTCACTCACCTCGAAACTTGCAAAGAGCGCCCCGGCTTTGGTCTTGAAGTCGGTGACACTCTGGGCAGAGCGGTCGTAACCACGCCCGGTGATCTGGTTGCCGTCAAAGTCTACCTCGTACAGCTCCCGCGCCTCATCCCCCTTGGCCTGGGCCAGTTTGGTGAGCAGGACCAGCACCCCTTCGGAGCCGGACGCCCCGAGCCGCTTGATTTCAGCCTTCAGCTCGCTGACCTCATCCACCGCCTTGGCTCGGGTGGGGAAAACCTCCTTGTAGATGCTCCTGATGGAGGTGTCCAGGGAGGCCACATCCCTGCGGACCAGGTAGTAGCGCAGGCCTGCTTCGGCAAAGATGAGTATGACCAGGGCGGCGGCCAGGGCATAGGTAAGGCGCAGCTTCCTGCGCAGCCGGGCGGTCTGCCGGGTATATTTGAGCGCTCCCCGGCGCAGGTTGACCGGTTCCCCCAGCAGCAGCTCCTCTGCCATGGCAAAGTGGGGGGCAAGGTCAGCTGCGGCGTTGCTGTCGCCGGCAAAGGTGCTGAGGAGCGCACCGGCGATGGGCAGCGGCGTGAGCTCCAGGGAAGTCTCCAGCCGGGCCGGGCCGATGGTGAAAATCTGCTCGATGCTGATCTCCCGGGCAAGTTCAATGGCAGCGATGGTCGCATCCAGGGGGCGCTCGCCCCCCTTTGGCAGAGCCCGGAAGAAGAGCGGCTGGCCAGCAACATAGACAGCCACGGCCTCGCCATCGGTGATTGCCATGGTCGCTGCCCCATCCTTGGGGAGCACTCTGTGCCAGCTGAACATGGCAGTGGTGACAATCTCCGGCTCAAAGCCGCTCCCGGCGCAAGCTGCGATCTCCTCGGCGAGCTGCTTCTGCCCACCCCAGATGGCGGCGCTCCGTCCTCCGGACAGGGGCAGGGCGTCGAAAACCGGTTCATCGGCGTCGGAGGCCATTTCCCCTTTCAGCTCCAGGGGCATGATCTCCCGCGCCTTTTTTCGGTCGCTGATGGGGAGGGTCAACTCCCGCATGGCAATGCCTGCCGGGGGGAGTGCCAGGATAATTCTGTCCCCGGCGCATTCGTCCTTCCAGGCGGCGAGGATGTCGCTGACAGTGCCCTCTTCGCTGTCAAGCTGCTGCCTGACACCCTTGAGGAAGGTCAACGTGCCACGCCGCGCCTGGTAGCGGGAGAGGATGAACTCGGTAGCGGTTGTCTGGATTACGGTAATGAACATAAGATTAATGGTCCTCGACTGTTTCAGTACTCACGCCAGTAGAGAGTCTGGGGCGCCCCTCCGGTAAAAGAGACCACGCTCTCCACCCCCCGCAGGGTGCCGTTGACCTGCGCTTCAGCCCTGATCCTGAAGATGGAGCTTTTGACCGTGATCCGGGTCAGCAGCCCGGTGGCAATCAGGTTCATGCCGGGCACATTGCCAAGATCAGCATTGTTCTTGAACGGCGTGCTCTTGCGATAATCAATGATCTGGTCGGCCAGCGATTCGCTGATCCGCTCATCCAGGGCGGTCAGGATCTCCCTGGGTGCGGTGTTGATATTGATCAGCGCCGACGGGCTGTTCACGGGGTAGACGGTCGTAAAAGGCCGGAGCTTGTCAACAGTGTCGCTGCTGAACCCCTTGACCACGGCCAGCTCCTCAAAGGTGTCAAACGGCCGGTTCTTGGCCAGCAGCGGCGGTTTGCGGCTGGCGTACCACTCCTGCTCCGCCCCCCCCGGCTTGGGAATGTTGTCCAGATCAACCCAGTCGGCAATGGCATCGCACAGGTCGCCGGCCGGGAGCTTCAGCTGACGGAAGAGGCGCATGGCAGTACCGTAGTATGCTTCGGTCGTATCGCCGCTGGTGCCGGTATTGAATACGCCGTTGCTGCCGGCAATATGATTGAGTGACAGCTTGGCGCTCTCGTCCTCTATGCTCAGCCGCAAAGTGCCCGACTCTTCCGGAATCTCCAGCGGTTTGGCCCAGGGGTCATGCAGGGACGAATAGCTCTTTTTCGGCAGCATAAACTGCAAGAGGGCAACGGCGCCGGTGATGCCCGACTCTGCCAGGAGTGAGCCTTTCTGGCTATCAACGTAGCTCTGCCGGGCAGTGGTGTCCACATATACCTGGGTGACGAATTCGGCCACCAGAGCGATCAGCAGGGCGGTGACGACCAGGGTCAGCACCAGGGCAAAGCCGCGCCGGTCATTTCTCACAGTGCAATCCTCGGCGTGGCGACCACGGAGTAGGGGACGCTCTTGTCACCCTCCTTCACGGTGATCGTGATTCTCACTTCGCGAGGCAGCCCCAGGTTGATGGCACTGTCCCAGCTGCGCACCCATTTGTCGCCGCTGCGGCACTCCACCAGAAACCCTTCAATGTCCTCCATCTGGGGATATCTGGCGGCTTCGGTGCTCTGGTAGAGGTCCCTGGCGCTGCGGCCGAGGAGCATCTTTTTGTCACGCTCGACAATCTCGTAGCGCAGATCCTGCTGGTCCGAAACGGCCAGCCCACCGGGCTGGGGTGGCGCAACGGCCGTAAAAGCCAGGATGGATGCTGGTTTGCCGTAGATGTCCCGGTCTTCTATGGAAAAATGGTGCTTGCTGTTCCCCTGTTTGTACAGTGCCGCCGAGATCTCCCGCCGCATGAGATCCAGGGTGCTGCGCAGTTCGCGCCGCTCTTCCATCCCTTCGCTGGCAGCCTCCCGCCCCTTGATGAGCGAGAAGTAGGTGCCGTAGAGTGCCCCGGCCAGAATCCCCAACAGCGCCAGGGCAATGAGCAGCTCCAGCAGGGTAAAACCGCGGTTATTAGAGCTTGGCGGCATAACGCACCAGGGAGAGGCTCTTTTTGTTGTTGTTCCAGCTGACGGTCAGGATCTGTCGCTGCACTCCGGGAAGTTCGGTCGGGGCAACGGTCTTCTCCCAGGCAATATCTGGCCGCTGTGGGGCAAAAGTCCCCTTGCCAGTCGGCAGGGCCGCAAAGGCCGGGTCGTCGATCTTGGCCCTCCCCAGCAGGATGGCGGCAGTCTCCTCCTTGTCGCTCACCACGATGCCGAGGTGATAGTTGAAGGAGCCGATGACCGTCATGATGACACCGGACATGATGGCCAGGGCGATGAGCACTTCCAGCAGGGAAAAGCCCCTCACAGGGTGACCTCCTGGTAACCGGCAGTGAGTTTGACCTTGCCACTCTGGGGATAGCCGGCAATGGTGAAGCTGTCGCCGTTGGCCGTGGCCAGGTGGAGCGTGAGCAGCTCGGTCAGCCCGGCGGCGCCGAAATCGATCAACACCTCCCCTTCGGTGACCTTGCCGAGGCGCGGGCTCTGGAAATCGGTGATTGCTACGCCGCTCTCCAGAACCTTCCTGGTCAGCAGCGGATCGTCAGGCGGCAGTTCCTCGCCGCTCGGGAGCCTGCGGCTGACCTTGATGGTCCCCTCGGAGATGTTGATCCGCAGCCGGTAGATGTTCTTGCTGCCGCTGGAGCGCTCCCCCAGGTAGCGGAGCAGGGCGGCTGTCGCCCGGGCGGAACTCTTCAGCGCCATGCTGTCGGTGGCCGGCAGGCGCGGCACGATCAGGGCGGCGACTATGGAGAGCAGCACCACGACCACCAGCAGCTCAAGCAGGGTGAACCCTTTGTCAGCCGTTCTCCCTGAGGTCACTGCAGATTGTAGTTACAGAGATCCGCTGCCTTCCCTTCGCCCCCTTTGGCTCCATCGGAACCGTAGGAGCAGAGCTCGTAGTCGCCATGCTCGGAAGGTGACAGGTAGATGTAATCATTACCCCAGGGGTCCTTGGGGAGTTTCTTGCTCTCCAGGTAGCCCTCGGCCTTGTAGTTCTTCGGAATGACCCCGGTGGCCGGCTTGGTCACCAGTGCGGCCAGCCCCTGGTCCGTCGTAGGGAAGACGCTGCTGTCAAGCTTGTAGAGCTTCAGGGCGGTCTCAAGGTTCCTGATCTGCACCTTGGCGTCGGCAATGCGGGCATCGTCGCTCCGGCCGATAATCTTCGGCCCGACCAGCGCGGCCAACAGGGCCAGAATGACGATGACTACCATGATTTCAATGAGGGTGAAGCCGGCGTTGCTTACTAATCTGTGTTTCATATGTTTCTCCTATGAGATAGTTAAAAAATCCAGGCCATGTTTTTCGATAGTTTCGCGCAGTTTCGGCTGGCCAATCAGCCTGTCAAAGTGCAGCAGATCAAGCTTGAACACCAGCTCTAGACCCTCCAACTCCTGTAAAAGCTGTGAAAACTCCTGGTCCGACATTCCGGGGGCAACCACAGCCAGATCTATATCCGACCACGGTTTGGCCGTACCTTTTGCCCTGGAGCCGAAGATCAGCACCCGCTCAATGGACGCATGTCGGCCTAAAAGCTCTGCCATTGCCTGGTAGTGGTGCTCGGCCAGGCCGAAAATCAGCTTTTCGTCAGCCATGCTGTTGCCCTGTCTGCTAGTTGCCGGAAAAGCTTTGCTCCATGTTTGACAATAAAATCATAGACATCGTCGGCCAGCGGCTCGTTGTAGGTGTGGCTGGTCAGATTGCGCATTTTCTGCAGGTCGCTCCAGGCGTTGCCGTCCTCAATATAACCGGCTTGAAGCGCCTCCTGCAGCGTCTCCCTCGGCGTCCGGGCAAAGATGTTTTCCTGCTCCAGCCAGAGCTTCAGCATCTTCCAGGCAAGCTCATGGGTAAACTCGAATCGCTGGATCACAGAGTCACGCAGGAACTCGTCCTTTGGCTGTTGTGCGGCTTTTTCAAGCTGGCTGACTGCTTTCAGGTAATCCGCGATCCGTTCGTTAAGTCGTTCTTTGTCCATAGTGAGCTCCGCAAACTGAATCATTTCACCAGCTGGTTCAACTGGAAGATCGGCAGCAGCACTGCCACCACTACGAAGCCGACCGCCAGCCCCATGGAGAGCACCATGACCGGTTCCAGCAGCGCCATGAAGCGGGTGGTGGCGGTGTCGAATTCCCGTTCGAAGGCAGTGCCTGCCTTGTTGAGCATGGCATCCAGGGTGCCGCTCTGTTCGCCGATGCCGATCATGTGGATCAAGAGCGGCGGGAAGAGCGGGCTGCGGCCCAGGGTGGCGGAGAGCTTCCCCCCTTCCATAAGTTCACTCCGGGCATCGCTGAGAAACAGCCGGTAGGCGCGGTTGACCAGCGCCTCACCGGTGATCTCCATCGCCATGATTACCGGCACGCCGCTGGAGAGGAGCAGGCCGAGAATACTGGCAAAGCGTGCCAGGAGCAGCTTCTGCATGAGGGGACCGAAGAGGGGGAACCGCAGGAGCAAGCCGTCACGCTTGAGATGGAAGGCGGCGCTTTTCATCATCCGCTTGTAGGCAATGACGCCGGCTGCGGCGGCCAGGAGCAGCAGCCACCACCCCTTGCGCAGGATGGTGCTTACCTTGAGCAGGACAATGGTGATCAGGGGCAGTGCCGCCTTGTTGTCGGCAAAGACGGTGGTGATTTTCGGGATGACGAAGGCGAGCAGAAAGAGCATGACCCCGCAGCCGACCACTGCCATGAGCAGCGGGTAGGCCAGGGCGCTGGTGACCCGGCTCCTGATGGCCTCCTGCTCTTCGAGGAAGTCGGCCAGCCGCTCCAGAATTGTGTCCAGGGCGCCGCTGGCCGCACCGGCGGCGACCATGGAGATATAGCTTTCGCTGAAAAGCGGCTGCTCTTCGGCCAGAGCTGCTGCCAGCCCCTTACCCTCTGCCAGCCGCTCCTTGACCCTGATCAGGACACTGCGCAGCTCGCCGGGGCGCTCCTGTTCCACCAGGGTGGCCACCGCTTCAAAGAGCGGCATGGAGGCGCCGACCAGGGTGGCCAGCCTTCTGGTCAAGAGCGCCAGTTCCGGCAGGCCGACCCGGTGGCGGAGGGAGAAGCCGCCCTGGGGTGCCGAAGCTTCGGCCTCAATGGCTGTGGCCAGGATGCCGTCAGCTTTGAGTTTTTCCCGCGCACCCCTGGGGGTGTCGGCGGTTACGGTGCCGGCAGTCTCCTTGCCCTCCCTGCCATAACCTTTATAGCGAAATATCGGCATAATCTTCCTGGGTCACCCGGAGCACCTCTTCCAGGGTGGTAATGCCGGCAAAGGCTTTTTCCAGACCATCATCCCGCAGCGTCCGCATCCCCCTGGAGATGGCGTAATCCTTGATCTCCCTGGTGGAACAGCGGCGGATAATCATGGAGCAGAGTTCGGCATCGATCGGCAGCAGCTCGTAAATGCCGGTCCGGCCGGTGGTGCCGAGGTTGAAGCACTTTTCGCACCCCTTGCCCCGGTAGAGTTTGTCCGGAAGTTCGATGCCGGCATACTCCCGGTCAGGCCGGTACTCCTCCCGGCAGTGGGGGCAGATGCGCCGTACCAGCCGCTGGGCAAGCACCGCGGAGAGGGTGGAGGCAACCATGAACGGTTCTATCCCCATGTCGATCAAACGGGTGACCGCGGTGGCCGCGTCATTGGTGTGCAGGGTGGAGAGCACCAGGTGACCGGTGAGGCTGGCCTGCATGGCAATCTCGGCGGTTTCCGGGTCGCGGATCTCGCCGACCATGATGATATCCGGGTCCTGGCGGAGAATGGAGCGGAGGCCATTGGCAAAGGTGAGATCGATCTTCGGGTTGACCTGGATCTGTCCGACCCCCGGTAACTGGTACTCGATCGGGTCTTCGATGGTGATGATGTTCTTGTCCGGCGAATTGATCTTCGTCAGGGCGCTGTACAGGGTGGTGGTCTTGCCGCTGCCGGTGGGGCCGGTGACCAGGATGATGCCGCTGGTCCGGGTCAGGAGCCGCTCCACGACGCTGTTTTCCCGCTGTCCCAGGCCGATGTCGGTGAGGGAGAGGACGCCGCGCTGCTTGTCCAGAATCCGGAGGACAGTTCGCTCGCCGAAGAAGGTCGGGATGATGGAGACCCGGATATCAACGTCCCGGCCGGCGACGATGACCCGGAAACGGCCATCCTGGGGGAGTCTTTTTTCGGCTATGTTCAGCCCCGCCATGATCTTTACCCGGGAGGTGAGCGCTTCCTGTACCACTTTGGGGGGTGAGAGCATCTTGTAGAGGATGCCGTCGATCCGGAAGCGGACATCCAGGTCCCGCTCGAACGGCTCGATATGGATATCGCTGGCCCGTTCCTTGACCGCCTGGAAGAGAACGGAGTTGAGCAGCCTGATGACCGGCGCTTCATCGGTCAGGTCGAGCAGATCCTGGGGCTGGTTGAACTGGCTGGCAACCGAGGAGAGCTCTTCCGCCTCCAGTTCGGCAACCACCTCGCTGGCTGAGCCGGAGTGGCGGGCATAGAGCCGGTTGATGGCAGCAAGCACCTCGTCCGGGGGGGAGACAACCGCTTTTACCGGGATACTGACAGCATTCTGCAGCTCGTCCAGCGCCAGCAGGTTGGTCGGGTTGCCGCTGGCGACCAGCAGGCAGCCATCCTCCTCCCGCAGCGGCAGAAGCAGGTTTGCCTTGGCAAAGGAGAGCGGCAGCCGGGAGAGCCAGGTGGTGTCGCAGTCGGCATCATGGATTTCCGTTGAGAAACCGAGACCCAGGCGCCGGGCAATCTCCTCTGCCTTCATGGTGGCGGCATTTTCCGGCAAGGCTACTTCACCTCGCTCTTCGGCGCTGCTGCCGGTTCTGCCGGTGCGGTCGCCGCAGGTTTGGTGCCGATCGCTGTTGGGACATTGACCGGCTCAACCTTTTTGGATGCTTCGCTGAAGCGGTCTCGCTGCTTGCTGGTCGTTTCGGCCAGATCGCGGCCGTCGCTGATCATTCTCGGGGTGAGCAGCAGAATCAGGTTGGTCTTGGAACGGCTGACCCCCTTTGATTTGAACAGCCAGCCGAGCAGCGGGAGGTCCCCCAAGAGCGGCACCTTGCTCTCGGTGATATTCTCCGTCTCGGAGATCAGTCCGCCAATGGCCACGGTCTCCTGGTCCTTGACAATGACCGAGGTCTTTGCCGAGCGCTTGGTGGTGACCAGATCCTTGGCAGCGCCGATTACGGCGGTTGACTTCAGGGCTGAGATCTCCTGCTGTACATCCAGTCTGATATAGTCGCCATCGGTGATCTGCGGGGTTATCTTCAGGGTGATGCCGGTATCCTTCCGCTCGACCGATTGCTGGCTGACACCACCGGTGCCGATGGTGGTTGTGCCGGCAAAGGGGACATTCTCACCGACAAAAATCTCGGCTTCCTTGTTGTCGGAGGTGAGAATGGTCGGGCTGGAAAGCACATTGAGGATGCCGTTGCTCTGCAGCGCCTTGAGGACAACCGCGAAATTCAGTGCTTTGGTGTTTTTCATGTCCGCAGGGACAAGGCCAGCCGAGGTGAGCGAACCCATGATGGTCGATAATGACCCGATTGCTCCGAACGGGTCGTAACTGCCGGCCGCCATGGCCGAGCCGGTAGCCCCGCCGCCGAAGAAGCCCCATTCGACCCCCAGATCAGCTGCCTTGGAGAGGGAGACTTCGGCAATCATTGCCTGGACGAAGACCTGGCGCCGCTTGCGGTCAAGCTTCTGGATGACCTGCAGCAGGTTCTGGTAGTCGGTGGGAGATGCCATGATGACCAGGGAGTTGGTCGCCTTGTCCGGGGTGATGGATATTTTCCCCCCTTCAAAAGGTGAATTCTGGGGCGCGGCAGCCTGTCCCGGCTGAGCGGCGCTACTTCCTTTGACAACCCCTTCAAGCACCTTGCCGACCTCTACGGCATCGGCGTTCTCCAGGTAGTAGACATTCACCTTGCCGCTGCTGGTAGGGGGGGCCACGTCCACCAGCGCCACCATCTTGCGGATTTCTTCCTTGTCCTTTTCACCGCCGAAAACGAGCACCGCATTGAGTCGGGTGTCAGCAACCACCGTAGTGCCAATGGCAGCAGCTCCCGGCTGTCCCGGCTGTTTGGCCGCTTTGGCCCCCAGCCAGTCCTGCAGGACCTTGGCGACATTGTCGGCACCGGCGCTCTTCAGATAGATGATTTCCGGCAGTTCGCGCCGTTTCTCGGCATCGATCATCTGCACGATGGCCATGACCTTCTGGAGATTGAAGGAGGAATCCACCACCAGCAGCATGTTGGCCGGCCCGAAAGCCGACACATGGCCATCCTTGGAGATGACCGGCTGCAGGAAGGTGACCGCCTCCTGGGCGGAGATGTTCTCCAGGTTGATGACCCTGGCAACATAGGACTCGTTTACCGGTACCTTTTCCTTGTCCGAATAGAGCTTCGTGCCGGACTGTTTGGCAGAGGCGGTGGGGACGATTTTGTATGCCTTGCCCGACTGGATCAGGGTGAAGCCCTTCAACTCCAGCACCGAGGTGAAGACATTGAAGGCCTCATCATTGGTCAGCTTGGAGGGGGAGAAAACGGAAATTTTCCCTTTTACCCGCTCATCCATGACAAAGTTCTTGCCGGTGAGGTCGCTGATGAACTTGACCATGGTGGCGATGTCAACATCGGTGAAGTTGAGAATGACCCCCTTGGCCATGGCCGGTGCGGGGAGGGTGGAGAGGGTCAGGAGAAGCAGGAGTGACAAGAGTCGTTTACGCACAGTTTTCACCATTCAGAAAAAATAGTAGTTAGCGGATGTCATAATTAAAAGTTGCCGGTTGCCCATCACGGATCAGATCAAGCTTGATGCGGCTCTGCCCTTTCAGGGAAGCGAAAGACTGGATCGCCTTTTCCGGCGAATCTATGGGGAAATCGTTCATCCGGAGAAGGACATCGCCGTTTCTGATCCCCACAGTGCCGAAGATCCCCTGGGGTTTTACTTCTGAGGCCCTGAACCCCTCCACCTTGCCGTCTTTCATGCTCGGCAGCAGCCTGGCGTCGGTCATTGCCTGGCCGATATTATCCAGGGCCGCATTGAGCATCCGCTGGTCAATGACGTAACTGCCGGCGCCGGTCTGGGCAGCCAGGGTGTTGCCGGTCTGCGGAGCGGGCAGGCCGGCCGGTGAGGCTGCCGGCGAGGTGGCGGCCGCAACCGGGGTGAGGATTTTGGTTTTTACCTTGCCGGTCAGAACCTCCACATACTCTTTCCTGACGGTAACCAGCGGCCCGGCATTGAAGACCAGGTCTCCCACACGGAAAACCCGCTCCTCCTTGCTGCTGACCTTCTGGATAAGGGCAAAACTCTCGCGGCTGGAGCCCTGTACCG
>VEOV01000359.1 GCA_012026855.1 Geobacter sp. | reverse complement strand
TCGAGCCCGGCCCAGTACGCCCCCATCTACCAGATCGGCAGAGAACAGGGCTTCCTCAACAACCCGGTACAGCGGGAGAATTTTCCTCTCATGCCCGGTGAACGGGTCGATGTGCTGGTTGACTTCAACGGTCTGAGCGGCAAGCAGATCATGATGGAGAATCTTGGCCCCGACTACCCTTACGGTGGCCCATCTCCCGACTTCGGCTATGACGGCGACGGTCAGTCCCTCCCCACCGGAGCGAACCCGATTCAGTACGACCCGGACACCAACCCTGATGCCATCGCCAACATCATGATGTTCGATGTCAGTGTGGCAAAGAGTTCGGTCCCCGATGTGCCGACGCCGACCACAGCGTTGAACCTGCGGCCAACCGGCCCGGTCATAACGGCAAATTCGGTGGCGACAACGGCCAGCACCCCGGTACGCAAGATTTCACTCATCGAGATCACCGACCAGTTCGGTCGCACCATGCCGACCATCGATGGTCGCGGCTTCAATGAAGTGGCCATCACCGAGCGGCCAAAATTCAACGACACCGAAATCTGGGAAATCATCAACACCACTGCCGATTCACACCCGATGCACCTGCACCTGGTCTCGTTCCAGCTGATAAACCGGGAAGACATCGCCCTTACGGGAGATGCGAACGCTCCTTACAAATTTACCCCGCCGGACACCGTGCCTGGAGTGCTGAGCCCACCCGACTACGAAGGGAGCGGGGTTCTGGCACAGAATGTACCGACCGCCGGAGCGGCCAACGAATTCGAGGTTGCCTTCAAGGACACCATTGTCTGCCCGCCAGGCAAGGTGACCCGGGTAAAGGCAAAGTTCGACATCAGCGGCATGTATGTCTGGCATTGTCATATTCTTTCCCACGAGGAGCATGACATGATGCGGCCGTTCTTTGTCGGCGACCCGACTGGCGATGTCAATGGCGACGGCGGCGTTGACCTTACTGATGCGCTGCTGTCCCTGAAGATATCCATCGGACTGGTGAAACCGTCCAGCACCCAGCTGGTGCGTGGTGATGTGGGGCCGTTGACCGGTGGTGCCCCCAAGCCTGACGGCAAGATGGACCTGGGAGACGCGCTTTTGACCCTGAAGAGGGCTGTGGGACAGGTAACGTGGTAGCAGGTCGTCAGACATTGCAAGGTTTCAATCAACATTCACATTCATTCAAGGTGGTGCACCATGACGCGTAATATCATAAACAGGGTTCTGGCAGTGTTGACAATGTCGCTTCTCACTCTGGCGGGGGGCTGTGGTGGAGGAGGCGGCTCTTCGTCACCATCAAAGCTGATCTACGGCACCGCTGCCAAAGGGATTCTTTACCCCGGTAGTGTGAGTGTTTACGGGGTAGACAGTGCCGGAGTCAGGGCAGCATCGCCTCTGTCAACAGTTGTTACTGACAGCAGCGGCAAGTTCACTGCCGATATCGGCGCCTACAGCGGTACCCTGCTCATCGAAGCTACCGGCAGCTATACTGATGAGGCCACCGGGAATACTGTGACTATAGTCGCAGCCCGCCCCATGAAGGCAGCGGTCAGCGGTGTGAATGCCGCAACGACCCGACACTTTGCCGTCACGCCGCTGACCGACCTGGCCGTCAGCATGGCCGGCACGCTGACAGCGGCAAACATCGATGCTGCCAATCAACGGGTGTCATCGCTGTTCAAGATATCCGACATAGCCGCTGTTGAGCCGGTTCAGCCTTCAGCGGTGGCCATGGCAGCCGCCACCATGGACCAGCAGAGCTATACCCTGGCCCTGGCATCACTCTCCCAGATGGCCAAAGCTGCAAATTCATCCCCAGCCTCGTTCGCCCAGTTCGTAACCATCCTGACTTCATTCAAGAGTGACCTGGATGCCTCGGCAACCGCAGGGCTCGGCACCGGCAACAAAAATGCCTTTGCCACTGCTCTTGGCGTTGTGACCAGCAGCACTCTCAGCGGTTTCAGCACTGCTGCGGCAAATCTGGAGGCAGTCGGCACCAGCACCATCACCCTGACACTGGCCACCAGCGGAGTACCTGCCGGTACTCTGGTCGGCGGGGTTCAAGGGACGATCACACTGCCGGCAGGAACGTCGCTGCGCCTCGATCCGGTAGTCAGCGGGTCGGTGCTTGCCAACCTCTTTGTGCTGAGCGGCAATGCCGGGCAGTCGCTGTTGTCCAACACGGTGAATGGGCCGGTAGTTACCTTCGGGATTATCAATGCCACTGGTTTTGCCAGCGGTGACATTGCCACCCTCGTTGTCGATATCTCTTCGGGAGCACCGACCGCCGCAGATTTTGCCTTGAGTGGCATTACTGTATTGGATAATAGCAACAACCCGGTCGCAATAGGTGGCGCAACGGTTACCGTACGCTGATTCTGCTCCACCGGAATTGCCGCAAGACAGACCAGAAAGAGCCCTGCCGGCATCCCGGCAGGGCTCTTTCTTTGTGTGACGGCTCAAGCATGACCAGACCGTTGCTGATGCCCCATTCAGGGTCTCTCCAGCCGGTTGGAGACGTCCTTTTGCGCTTACTCAGCACAGCTCCTTGCTCCAGAACTGCATGGGGTGATCTCGCTCGACTCCATCGAACTCACACCAGGTGAACCGGGTGGTCACTCCTGGAAGCCTGACAAAACCGGTGCGGCCGAGGAACCGGCTGATGGGGACATGGTCGCCGGGACGCAAGGGGTGATCGTCGGGGCGCTCGACCGTGGCGCAGGTGAGGGTGCGAAAGCGGCCGAAGGAACGTACCTTGCTTGCCATCTGGCCAAGCAGTTTCCGGCCCAGTCCGCAGTTACGGTAGGCCGGCTGAAAGAGCAGTTCTCCGACGTAATAAATCCCGTCAAGGTACAGCCCTGTCCCTGCAAAGGGGGCACGTAGCTGGGCGTCTTCATGGACAAGTGGCATGCCGGTAGCCGCTCCGATAACAGATGAGCCGTCACGGGCGAGGATGACACAGGCATCGGGCGCTGTGGCATAGCCTGCCAGGTAATGGAGCTCATCCTCTCTGCGGCCGTGATACAGATAGGGATACTCCCTGAAGATGTCGAGCCGCAGTGCCGCCAGATCGTCCAGAACGGCTGTAATGGCCGGCCCGGTCAGCAACTGCTCAGTAATTACCTTGACGTCGTTCAACCTTGTTCCTCCGAGGATATGGTGTGTATTCAGCTACCGCCATCTGCCGCAGACTTTTGATGTCACGCTGTGGCGGTCGAGGGTAGAACTGCTCATGCTGGCCCGGGCCGCCAGGTCGTCCACGCGCAGTGACCGAAAAAAGGCTCAGTTCCAGTTATCAATTTTCAGATCATGCGGTGAAGGCTTCCCCGTCCCTGTTTCGACATATTCGCGCAGGCTCAACAGGAAAGTCGCCCACTTCATGCTGCAGTGAGCTGTCGATTCCGTCGCCTCCCGCCAGTTTCTGTGACCGAACAGCACGATGGTCTGGTTGTCCTGATCAGTCAGCTGGAACGTGATGTCAGTGCCGACCCATTCCTCTGGCCCCTCGACACAACGCCAATGAACATCTTTGGATGCATTACGATCCAGCACTTCCATCACCATCTTCCCTAGCAGATCACAGGTTTTCGTGCGAAAGACGAATTCGATTTTTCCCCCGACCTGCTCATCTCCTGTAGTATCTTCTGTCCACCAGTGGGCGAGCCCATCTATGGATGTCAACGCAGTGTAGACCTGCGTTGCTGGGGCCTTGATCCCGATACGATGAATAATGTCACACATGGCAACCTCCTTATGGCTGCGTTTTACACCGGGTGTTTCTTTCTGACCGCCGCGTGCAGGGTATGTACCGCTGACACGCCGTTGTCGCCCAGAAGTTCGGACGCCTGCAGTTGCGCCGTTTCCCAATTCGGATGAAAAGCCGCCAGCAGTTCTCTCCCGGCGGGAGTGACACGCACGAACTGCTCCCTGCCCCTGTCGCGGCTTGAAGACTCGATCCAGCCCTGCTTCTTCATGCGATCCAGATTGCGGCTGATGGTCGATTTTTCCATGATCAGCACCTGGCCGATTCTTGCCGATGTCGCTTCACCCACCAGTGACAGCATGATCAGCATCGTCGCCTGGTTCACGGTGATACCGAACGGCTGAAGGACGGTGTCGTAGAGATTGGTGATGACCCGGTTCAGTGCTCGTACCCGGAAGGCGATACAGTCGTCCGCCATTGCCAGCGCTAATTTTTGAGAAACGATTTCTCTCACGTCAGAACTCCTTGTTGTATATGCAACATTATGGTGGATGTGACCTCGCTTGTCAACAGACTCAATTGCATTGCGGCTTTATGAGGCTTCCAGCGGCAACTTGATTGGTCTCATTAGCGTTGACAAGGGGCGCTAACAGGGTGTAAGTTGTATATACAACCAAGGGTAAAGGAGAAAATGTCATGGCAGACAAAGAATCGGTAATACTAGGGGTATTAGCATCGGCGGCAGATATCCAAAGTCAGGGCTCGCACAGACGCTGATCCAGAACGACTCGATCGACGAGAACCGACTTCTGGCCTTCCCGTCAACGCTCGGTATTGGAAAAAGGCTTTTGGGCAGCGTGACCGGCGATAATTCGGTGTGCCTCCGGTCCTTTGTGACACATTCCGCTGTTACTTTGAGGTAAAATTGTGACCAGGGGGAATTCAGATATTCTCCAAGCTAGATAAACAGTATAAATTGTGCCTATAAAGGAGACTCAATCAATGATCAAGGTCAGTATTATTTACCCCTTCCAGGAAAATGGTCATTTTGACTTTAGTTACTATATCTCCAGGCATATGCCTCGCAGTATTGAGTTGTTAAGCGCTTGTCAAGGTTTTCGGAACGTCACGGTGGAAAAGGGGATTTGTGGTACTGAGCCGGATTCTGCACCTGATTATGTTGCCGCCTGTTTCTATACCTTTGATACAGTCGAATCGTTTGTTTCTGCGTTTATGCCTCACGCTGAAGAGCTTCAGAGAGACATATCCAATTACACAAACATTTCTCCGAAAATCCAGTTCAATGAGATTTTGATCCAGAAGTAGTTAAAGTCTTGGCTCTCTCATTTCAACAAAGCGAAAAATGGCAGATACAGTGCAACCCTACATCATACTTCTTCGCGGCATAATGCCTACAGGCAGGAACCGGGTGCCGATGGCTGAATTGCGCACAGCGCTGATTGATGCCGGACTGCATGAGGTCCAGACCTATATCCAGACTGGCAATGTCATTGCTGTCACAAAGCTTGCTGCTACGGAAGTGGAGCAACTTGTACATGACACCATCCGGGAAAAGATCGGAGCCGACATCGCCGTGATTGTCAGGACACCTGCTGAGCTGCATCAGGTGCTTGACGAAAATCCGTTTCCGGATTCCGGCCGCGCCAAACTCTACTACACGTTGTTTCAGACGCCTCCGGATCCGAAACGGCTGCATGACCTGTTGAACATGGACAGTGCTCCAGACCTCATAAGGGTTACGGACAATGCACTCTATACTCTGTATGCCACGAAACACAGCGATTCCCGTTTTACCAACAACTTTTTCGAGAGCAACCTGAAGGTGAAGTCCACGACACGCAACTTTAACACCATGACCAGATTGCTGGAGATGTGCGGAAAATAGCGGTATGTCGCCGTCAGCTTTGGCGCCTCACTACCGTAGGAGCTACCTGCATGGAAGTTGAAATAGTCACATTCCCTGAAACAAAAGTTGCCTGCATTGAGCACTACGGTTCACCACTGCTCGAACACGAAACCGCGCGCAGGCTGATTGCCTGGAAGATCGAGAACCGTTTGCTGGATCAGTTGCAGTACCGCAATTATGGACTCCACTACACAGATCCACGCAACACTTCGCCTGTTGAGCACCATGTCGACTTCTGCCTTGCCGTGGAAGATGACGTTGGCCCCAATCCTTACGGTATCGGGACAAAGTTGATTCCGGCCCAACGATGCGCTCGCGCAAGAGACGTTGGTTCCCGCTCGAACAACCGGGCCGCCGTCTATCTCTATGAAACGTGGTTGCCTCAAAGCGGTGAAGCACTCGGCGATTTCCCCATGATCTTTCACTATGTAAACGTGGGGCCGAATGTGAAGGAAGCAGAAATGATAACGGATGTTTACCTGCCGTTGAGCGTCATTGTTTCCAGCTAGGCGCGACGGTGATTCGGGGTATTCAACCTGTCCCAAGTGGATGACCACAAAGGCATCGTCAGAAACCACAGGCTGGCGCCGGATGCTGACAGCGGCTTAATGGAGACAACATGCAAATTGACCCATTTCTGAAACGCATTGGTGTTCAATCCCTCCCCGATTCGGCATTGGAGGGACTTCAGACCCTCCATCGGGCCATGACCAGGACCGTCCCCTTTGAAAACATCGCAATCCTCGAAGGAAAGACGATCAGCCTGGCGCCGGATGCCCTGTATGCCAAGGTGGTCGAACAGGGCCGGGGTGGCTACTGCTTCGAGTTGAACTCACTGTTCGCGGGTGTGCTGGAATACCTGGGCTATGCGGTGGAGCGGCGCATCGGCAGGGTCTGGGCGAACGGCGCCCCGGCGCCGCCACTGACCCATATGACGCTGCGGGTGACTGTGGCTGGCCAAGCGTACCTCTGCGATGTCGGTTTTGGCGGAGGTGGCCTCAGGGAGCCATTGCCGTGGGAGATTGGAGCAGTCGGACATCAGTTGCCGGACAGCTTCCGTCTCGATGGGACGGATAACGGGGAAACCATGCTGTCCCGGCTGACAGGAGAAGGCTGGAAGAGCCTCTACAGCCTTCTCCCCTGCTCTATGCGACCTCAGGACTACCTGCCCGCCAATCACTACACCTCGACCCATCCCGATTCCTTTTTTACCCAGGCGCCGGTGGCAGCATTGAACACCGCAGATGGGCGTATTACACTTCGCGGCCGCGTAATGCGGCGGGTTGGAGCGAATGGAGAGTCTGAACGGGAGCTGTTAAACCAGGAGGAGCTTTTCCAAGTCCTGACTGAAGATTTCGGGTTGAGCAACCTGAATGAGGCGGCGCTCGGACACCGGCTTTCCGGGTTGTTCCCGTAGCGCGCTATGTGCTGAAGTTTTAACTGAGGAGGAAAACGTGACAAAGATTGACATTGCCAAAGTTGAAGATATCCCCCGGCTGACTGAACTCCTCACCGTTCTGTTCACCCAGGAGGCAGATTTTAAGCCCGAGCCGGAGCGCCAGGCCGCCGGCCTGCGCCGGATTATCGAAAACCCGGCGGCAGGCCACATTCTGGTTCTTCGAAAAGGGGCCGCCATACTTGGCATGGTCAACCTGCTCTATACCGTCAGCACCGCCCTCGGCGGCAAGGTGGCCATCCTGGAGGACATGGTCGTCGATCCCGGCCAACGCGGCGGCGGCAGCGGGTCGCATCTTTTGAACGGGGCGATTGAATTCGCGAAAGAGCATGGGTGCCTGCGCATCACCTTGCTCACCGACCGGTCCAACAGCGGCGCCATCAGGTTTTACGAGCGGCATGGCTTCGGTTTGTCGGAAATGGTGCCGCTACGGCTGGCGCTATGAGCGAGGCGGCCCGTTTCATCACAGAAGGCAGCTAGGCCGCAACCCCCTCAACTCCGGCCAGTCGCTGCCCCAAAGCAAAGGCCTTCTGGCACTCCAGTGGCAATACTTCCGCACGCCGTTTAGCTTTGTGAACCGGGTCGAAGCTTTCGATCACCACCTTCGAATAATCATCCACCTGGCAGGTATCATAGGCGCAGAGCGTCTCGGCAGAGCCAAGCAACATCTGCACATAGCGCTCGTTGGTTGCGAAGACCTGCTCGTAGCCGAATTCTTTGCCCCGCTCTTCCGGAACGTTCATGGTGTAAATGAACCCGGTCTTGATTTTCCCGGAGAACAGGGTGCCGTACGGTACTGTGTAGGTGAGGTACGGGAACAGCAGGCGTTCGAGGAAGCTGCGCGTTTCGCCGGTAACCGTACCGAAGTAGATCGGCGAACCGATTACCAGGGCATCGGCCGTGGCGATCTTTGCCAGCACTGTCGCCAGATCGTCATTCATGGCGCATTTCCCGTAACTTTTACCACCGCGCAATTTGCAGGCGAAACAGCTGGTACACCCTTTGAAGTTCAGGTCGTAAAGGTGAAACAGTTCGGTTGTGGCTCCTTGTGCCGCTGCTCCTGCCAGCGCCTTGGACACCAGGGTGGCCGTATTCCATTGTTTCCGCGGACTGCCGTTGATTCCAATGACATTCATCTCTGTTCTCCTTTTGTGGCGGTCGGCTGTGACTTGCCGGCCAGCAGTGCTAAGATAGTTCGATAAAACTCGAATTGGACGATTCGAAAATACTCGAACAACATTGCAATGTCAATCTCATTTCTATATGATGCAGAACAAGGAGAGTGCGTTCAGATGACGAAATGTTCGGAGATACGGCAACCTTTACGGGAAGAGCTTTTTTTGCCCAGGGTTCTTCATGCCCTCAGTGACCCGGTACGGATGGAGATCGTGCTCAAGATCGCCAGGGCAGGGCAGGTGGCGTGTGGAGCATTCGACATTCCTATGCCCAAGTCCACTCTGTCACATCATTTCAAGGTACTGCGGGAGTCAGGGGTGGTCGCCAGCAGGCGGGAGGGTAACGAGTTGATAAACAGCTTGCGCCTTGAAGATCTGGAAACGCGGTTCCCCGGCGTTGTTCAGGCCATAATTGCCGCTGGCAGCAGATAGGCCTCACCGCCGTTATCCCACCCACTGGTGGTAACGACGCCTCATAACCGTCCCGGTCTCTTCCACGATGAAACCCATAAATACTTTGCCGGTTACCTTCGAAAAGCTCTTGTATTTGATTTGAATCAAAGTGCCAGCTGTGAAAAGCGCCTATGCTCAGTACACGATTAGGTGTGCCGAAGGGGGAACGCTGGTGGATTTATATGAAAACAGAACAGAGGTGGCCGACAAGCCGGGTCTGACAGCGACTTCAGAGAGTCATTCTCATAAAGCTGTTAATAGTTTTCGTATCGTGGTGCAGTGGCTCTTTTTTGCCTGGATGATCGTCATCGGCATCCGCTTCGGTCTGTTTATCAATGCAATTGAAAGTGGCGCGGCTGTTTCGCTGACTTCCCGGCCGCCGGGAGTAGAGGGTTTTTTGCCGAGCGGCGCCCTGACAAGTTTCAAGTATCTGCTGCTTACCGGCAAGATCCATCCGGTTCATCCTGCGGCTCTGATCATTTTTCTTACGATCGTAATCATGAGCCTGCTGACCAAAAAATCCTTCTGCTCATGGCTTTGCCCGGTCGGCACCATTTCGGAAGCAGTGCACAAACTGGGGCGGAGACTGTTCGGCAGGAATTTTCGCATCTGGTTATGGCTTGATTTATTGCTCCGCTGCGTCAAGTATCTGCTTCTGCTGCTGTTTGTCGTGGCAATTCTGCTGATCATGTCTGCCGATAAGGTAAGTGAATTCCTGGATGCGCCGTACTGGGCCGTCAGTGATGTGAAGATGCTCCATTTTTTCACCAATATGTCCGGCACTACGAAGGTTATCCTGGGATGTTTCGTCGTGCTGTCTCTTTTCTACAAGATGTTCTGGTGCCGCTATCTTTGCCCTTATGGCGCTTTGCTCGGGCTGACCAGTATGCTGAGCCCGTTCAAGATCCGCCGTGATGCCCACGGCTGCACCGGCTGTCAGCGTTGCAGCGCAGTCTGTCCCTCCCGCCTTGAGGTGCATCACAGCTCAACTGTCGGTTCTCCTGAATGCACGGGCTGCCTGACATGTGTGGTGAACTGTCCGGAGAAAGGTGTTCTTGCCATGAAGCCTTCATTCCGGAGCCGGTCACTTTCAGTCTGGGCCTTCCCTGCCGTGGCAATCGGCATTTTCATGGCCGGTATAATCGCCGGCATGGTCAGCGGGCATTGGCAGACTTCACTGACCCGGGCCGACTACCAGCGACTTGTTCCCATCGCGCATACTCTGAGTCACTAAAATAAAGGTTGTCTATCACATAAACGGCGAGCAGATCGCCACAAAGGAGAATAACTATGATGATATTTATTGCCCTGCTTTTGAAACCGGTTATCTGGCTGACAGTTTTCTGGACCATCAGGGGGGACAGCTTTAAACATATGCTTCTTTGGGCGCTCGGCACAACTTTTGTGCTTACTCTCGTGGATAGAGTGTTTATAGCCGGCAATCTGCCTCCCTTTACCATTGTACTGACACTGGCTCTTTATGCGGTTATGTCATTAACCTTGATGCCCCTTGCCTGGATGATGAAAAATGCACGCTATTCCAAAGCGTTGAATGTCCTGGGGGTCCTCGGCTCTTTTGTCGGGGTAAACTTTGCCATGGATTGTATCAGGACGTTTTTCCCGATGATGAACGGATAATAAATAAACATGGGATGAAATCTCCCGAAGCAAGAAAATGGAGTTGTTTCCTGCTTGCCTTATGGTGCTTCTGTTTCTTTTTGTTTCGGTAATTAATGCAGTTACTTTGGGGGGGTAGCTCCGGGCAACGGCCGAGCTCGGGCATTGTACTGACTAGAAGATATCCCGGAGGATCGAACAGGCCACTGAAACCACATCCGCGGTAATGGAAGTCTCCAGGTAGGGCGTTGTCATGGGGAATGGGGAGTTGGAACGCTGATACTCTTTCGGTTCGCGCGCTTCATGCTTCGGCAGCAGCTCTCCGCCGGCCTTCTTCCACTCCATCAGGTGAATCAGCTCGCCGTTATCCAGCCAGATGCCATGTTCCTTGCACTGGTCCACCACCACCCCGCTCTTGGTGCCGTAGTTGACCCGGTTCATCATGGTGCCGCACTCGGGGCACTTGATGTAGCGGACCGGGCGGTTGAAGTTGCCCCGTTCTTCGTTGATGGTGGCTATCTTCCTCAGGTTGACGGCAAAGGCGGGTGAAACCGAGGCCTCAAGGAAAGCCGGAACCTCCCCCAAGTCGAAGAAGAGACCGTAGCACTGCCGGCAGCGTTCGATGGCGAACAGACCGGCACCAGTGTCCACTTTGACCGTTTCCAGCTGGATGGCGCAGTCCGGGCATAGCCTGCGGGACGGCTCCCGGGCGATGGTGAAGCGATTGACCGCCGCGAAGTCCATGTCGTTGCGGGTGCCACAATAGCTGCAGAGGCAGGTATTGGCGGGAAGCGGAGCGGAACAGCTGCTGCACAGGGCCATGGTAGTAACCTTAGAGTGTGTCGAGGATCTGCTGCTTCTTGGCGGCAAATTCCTCCGCCGTGATCAGTTGCTGGTCGAACATCTGCTTGAGCTGGGTCAGCCTTGCCGTGGAGTCGTTTCCTGCAGCCGGTGTCCCTGCCTGCCCCATGGTCTGGGCAATGGTCTGTCCCATGCCTATCCCCGCTCCGAGCCCCATGCCGACGCCGGCGCCGCCACCTTCGTTGCGGGCTGCTTCCCGCAGCGCCTCCAGCTTCTGCACCGAGGCATAATCCAGCCCCGCAGCCTTCACGGCCTGGGCCTCGGCGGTCATGTCGGCAATGCGTCCGATGCGCCGGATGGTATCCTCGTCGAAGTTGATTCCCTCAATCCGGAAGTCCTCCACCGTGAAACCCAGCTGGCCGAAGTCGGCGGAAAGCCGCGGTCCCATGCCTGTTGCCAGTTCTTCCCGGCGGGAGTCGATGTCCGTGTAGGCCAGCCGGCTTTCGGCGATATGGTCGGTGATGGACTGGGTGAGGCGCTCTGCCATTACGGTGCGGAAATCGGCAATGGTATAGCTGGCGTGTCCCCCCACCACGTTGACGAAGAAGCTGCGGGGGTCGGCGATCCGGTAGCTGAAATTGCCGAAGGCCTTGGCCATCACCGGGATGCCGTATTTGGGGTCTTCGTACTTGATGGGTGAGAGGGTTCCCCATTTCTGGTTGAGAACTTTGGTGGTCCGGAAGAAGTAGATGCCCACCTTGTGCTCGCTGACGAAGGACTGCATGAACTTGCTGATGGTGGTCCAGAAGGGGATGTTGGCGGTAGAGAGCTCTACCAGGCAAGGTTCGGAGAGCACGGAACGGATCTGTCCCTCGTAGACGAAGATGCACCCCTGGCCCGGGTTGACGATCAGCTTCGAAGCGTTCTTGATCTCGTCGCCGTTGTCGCTCCACTGGGTGAACAGGACATCCGGGGAAGGGTCCTGCCATTCGATGACGCTGCGAAGCTGCCGTCTGATGCCTTCCAGGATAGCCATGCCGCATTCCTCCTGCCATTGTGAATAGTGTGGGTGTTAGTGCCAGCCACTATAGCAGAAGCTTTGCGGGAATTACAACAGCCTGCCGCCCTCTCCCTGGCCGGTTGCCCGGCTCACTGTTTGAGCGTCACGATCCTGCTTTCGCCGTTCGCCTCACCAGCAGGGGGAATGACTTTGGCCAGACTCTCCATGAGATGGGTCAGGTCGAACACGCTGCCGTAGAAAATCTGCTCCATTATCTGCAGCCGTTGCAGGCCGGGCTCCCCTTTCTGCAGCTGTTCATCCAGCGTCCCCTGCATCTGCCGCAGCTTGAGGCTTTCTTCAGGAGTTTCACTGATGCAGGCCTCGCTAATGGCTTCCGCAGCCAGTCTTTCGAATCGTTCAGGATCCCTTTGGTAGAGTTCACGCCTTTCATCAGGCGTATAGCGCTCAAGTTCTGTTTTATGTCCAGGAATCATGGCTCCTTCCCCCTTTCTTTTTAAACCGGGTGGAGAATTCAGTTTGCCTGTCATATCTAGTATAATATACCAATTATTCTTCAGGGGCCAGAAGCGACTGTTCCTGGAGAACGGTATGTCCATCAGGCAGTTTGGCTTGGCGGGATAGGGACAGCAGCACAGCAGAAGAAAGCCGCCCGGATAGCCATTGCTTTCCGGGCGGCTTTTTATTCACTTTTTCATCCACCGGGTCCGGGTGTCGGTCCGGAAGCCGTCCTCCAGGGTCGCCTGGGTAAGGCTGCCGACCTCGGCCTGGATGCAGATGAAGTAGAGATCTTCGTCACCAGCCTGCCAGCTCCGCTCCCCTGCCGGTGCCACCCGGATCAGGCTCCCCTCGCTGATTGGAAACTCTTCGCCGTCCAGATAAAAGACCCCGCTGCCACGGAGCACGATGTACAGCTCTTCGTTTTTCGTATGGCGGTGCACGAAGGGCATCCCCTTGCCGGCCGGCAGCCGGTTGAGCGACACCTCGCAGCCGGTCAGCCCAAGGTTCTCCCCGAGGAAGTACTTCCCGTGGAACCCCTTGAAATCCTTCTCCAGCAGATTTTCAAAGGAGCCGAGGTGTTCGGCGCTGAAGTTTGTGCCCTGTGTGATCATGGTTGTCATCCTCCTGTCTGAAAGTTTTGAACCTCGCGGTTCAATGGTGCAGAATAAATCTAGCGGAAAGTTCGCAAGTCATCTCTGGCCATAATGGCCCCTTGTCCGGGCAACTGCCCGGTAGACGAGAGCAGCGGCGGCATGTACCAGCGGCAGGCCGATCAGAAACCCCAGCAAGCCATACCAGGACGAAGGGGGCAGGGCCTGCCAGATTATCCTGAAGGCGTCCACCCCGCGGTACAGCTTGCCGGCTCCATCAATGGCATGCAGTTCGTACATGAAGGCTGACAACGGAATCCCGTAGGGGCTGGGATCGAACTCCGCTGCGCTGATGTCCACAAATAGCAGTCGACCGCCGTGCTCCTTGCCACGGTAATATGCCATCTTTGAACTGCAGAGCGGGCAGGAGCCGTCGTAAAAGATTCGTAGCGGGTATGGAGCTGTTTTTGCCATGACCTGCTTCCTCTAGCCTGCCTCGGCAGTGGCTGTCGGCAGGGAATAACCCAGTTCATCCAGCAGTCGGCCAAGGGCTTCGGGCCCGGTTAACGGCGGGCGGCAGGCCCCCCTGGCACAGACCCAGGAAGTGGCAGCGCCACCGATTGGCGCAAAGCCGTCAGCAGCGCTTCCCGTGCGGATCGCCAGGCCAGGAATGAAGCGGCTGTGGATGAGCCGGAGCATGGCCGCCAGCTCTGCCCCGCTGCCGGTGATGGTGATTGTGACCTCCGGGCCGGTGTGGTAGTCAGCAGCGGAGAGGAGGTTGAGAAAGGCGGCCGGCTGGCTGGTGGCTGCGCCCATGAAGTTTTTGACGATGGCTTCGCCCGCCTTGAGGTAGCCCTCATCGTCCAATACCCGGCCGAGACGCAAGAGGAGCCAGGCGGCCATGCTGTTGCCCGACGGGAGCACGCCGTCATGGGCGCTCTGCTGCCGCACCGGCAGCTTTTCTCCGTCGCTGCCGGTCTCGAAGAGCTCGCTGCCTGCGTTGTCACTGAACAGCTGCAGCAGCGCGTCGGCGAGCTCCCTGGCCTTGTCCAGCCAGACCGGCTCCAGGGTTGCCTGGTGGAGTTCCAGGAGACTCCAGGCAAAGCCGGCGTAATCCTCCAGAAATGCCGGTACCAGGGCCTTGCCGTGGAAAGAGCTGCGCAGCAGCCGTCCGTCCCCCCTGGTCAGTCTTCGCTCGATGAAGTCTACCCCCCTTTGTGCCGCTGCCAGGTAGCGCTTTTCGCCGGTCACGGCATAGCCTCTGGCCAGGGCGGCGATCATCAGGCCGTTCCAGCCGGTAAGCACCTTTTCGTCCCGGAACGGTTGAATGCGCGTCTCCCGAACCTTCAGGAGGGCCTGGCTCCACCGCTCCAGGTCAACGGCCAGCAGGCCGGGCAGGATCCCCTCCCGGGCGGCAAAATCCTTAGCCCCTTGGGGGAGATGGAGGATGTTTTTCCCTTCGAAATTGCCCTGCTCGCTGACCCCGAAGAGCCGGCAGAAAAGACTGGCCTCGTCCTGGCCGATGACTGCAGCAATTTCGTCCGGAGTCCAGAGGTAGCAGGTCCCCTCTTCTCCTTCGGAGTCGGCGTCCTGGCCGGAATAGAAACCCCCTTCCGCTGACGTCATCTCCCCGAGAACATAGGTGAAAATCTCCTCGGCAACTGCCCGGTAGAAGGGTGCGCCGGTCGCCTGGAATACCTCCAGACAGGCGGTGGCGATCAGGGCCTGGTCATAGAGCATCTTCTCGAAGTGGGGCACCAGCCACTGTTGGTCAACGGCGTAGCGGTGGAAGCCGAAGCCGAGCTGGTCGTAGATCCCGCCCCGGCGCATCTGCTGCAGGGTCTGCTCTGCCATGGTCAGGGGCTCGCTCTTGCCGCTCCGTTTCCAGATGCGCAGGAGAAAGGTGAGGTAGAGCGGCATGGGAAACTTGGGCTGGGTGCCGAAGCCGCCCCAGACCTTGTCGTACATGGCAGTCAGCTGCTTGAAGGCCGCCTGGTACAGCTCTTCGTCCGGCAGGCTGCCGGGCTTGGGCTGGCTGTGCCGCTCCAGGGCCTCGATCATTGCCAGGGCATCCTGCTCCAGTTCCAGGCGTTTGCCCTGCCAGAGCTCGGCCACCCTCTCCAGCAGCTGGATGATTCCCGGCAGTCCCTGGCGGGGTCTGCGCGGCAGGTAGGTTGCGGCGTAAAACGGCCTCTTTCCGGGGGTCATGAAGATGTTCAGCGGCCAGCCGCCGCTGCCGGTCATGATCTGGGACATGGTCATGTACAGCTCGTCAATATCGGGCCGCTCCTCCCGGTCTACCTAGATGCAGACAAAATGGCGGTTGAAGACCGCTGCCACTTCCGGGTACTCGAACGACTCGTGCTCCATGACATGGCACCAGTGGCAGGTGGCATAGCCGATGGAGAGGAAGACCGGCTTGTCCTCTCTCTCAGCCCGGGCAAAGGCTTCCTCGCCCCAGGGGTACCAGTCCACCGGGTTGGTGGCGTGCTGGAGGAGATAGGGGCTGGCGGTGAAGATGAGCCGGTTGTATTCCGGCCCGCCGTCAGGTGGGAGGCTGCTCTTGTCCAGTTCTATCAGCTGCCTGATGCGCAGGATTTCGTCCTGTTTGACGCTCATTGCCTTCCTCCAGGTAAGCTGCCCGGAACCTGTGCTGCCTTCAATCCGGGTAGAGCAGGTAGGGTCTGCGTTGTTCGGTAAACCGGGCCACCTCGTCACGCCAGAGAGCGGTGATCTCTCCGGTCGTGCTCCCCTTGACCACGGCCTGGCGCAGCAGGGTGTTGCCGGCCAGGTCGTCCAGTCCCTTGCGGAAAAAGTTCTGCTGTTCCCTGGCCGGCAGGGCACTGTAGATGGCTCTGACAATGGCCACGCCGATTTCCACCGGTTGCAGCCTGCCATGTTCAGTGACGGTGATGTTGATGCCGCTGATGGTGCGGTCCCGGTACTTGGGTGAAGATGCCCTGCCTGGAATGCTGTGGGGGGTGAAGCTCGTGGCGGTGAAGCTGACACCGGGGAGGTTTTCGCTGTTCAGCCTGGTCGCCAGCAGGCTGCTGTCGATACCGGGCCAGCCGGCCAGGCGAAATGGTGTCTCCGTCCCCCGTCCTTCGCTGGCCCGTGTCCCCTCCAGCAGGCCGACCCCGGCATAAAGCAGCGCCGTGGTGAAATCAGGAATGTTGGGGCTGGTGGCGGTCCAGCTAAGGCCGGTGTCGGGCCAGCGCATCCACCGCTGCCAGCCGGACATTTTTACCACGGTGAGATCCAGTTTTTTCAGCCCCGGCAGCATGTTTTCCCCGCGGATCATCTGCGCCAGCTCGCCGACAGTCATGCCGTGGGTGATGGGAATCGGGTAGAGGGCAGTGAAAATAGGCGGGGTGACCCGACTGACAAAGCCGGCGAGGTAGATGCCTCCAAGAGGGTTGGGCCGGTCGAGAATGATGAGCGGCAGCCTGGCATCGGCGGCTGCCTGCATTACCAGCCCCATGGTGGCGATGTAGGTATAGAAGCGGCTGCCGATGTCCTGGATGTCGAAAACGAGCAGCTTAAGCCCGGCCAGGTCCTCCTGCCGGGGCTTTTTTGTGCCGCCATAGAGGCTGCGCACCGGGATGCCCTGCTCAACGGCATCCCTGATCTGGACACCATCTTCCTGGGCACCCTTGAGGCCATGTTCCGGCACAAAGATGACCGCCGGCGGGACGCCTGCCGCCCGTAACAGCTCCAGGAGGTGGCGTCCACCTACAGTGGCGGTCTGGTTGGTGACCAGGCCGAACTTCACCCCCCGCAGCCGGGCAAAACCGGAGTCTTGCAGCATTTCAGCCCCGGTTCTGACTGTCGCCGCCCCGGCGGAGAGCGGCAGCAGGAGGGCGCAGAGGAGCAGGAGAGTGCTGATCAGGCAGCGGGCCGGTTTCAAGTCAGCTCCATCCGAAAGCCGCCATGGAGAGGCAGCCGTAGGTGAAGCTGTCATGGAGCAGAGTCCCTTTGCCGCCACCAGCCCCCAGGGCAACGAACAGCGGCAGGAAATGTTCCGGCGTCGGGTGGTTGCGCAGTGCCTCTGGCGCCCGGTTGACATAGTCAAGCAGCTCCCCGGTGTTCCCCTTGGCAACGTTATCCTTGAGCCAGGTTGCGAACTGTTCAGCATAGGGGAGCGGCTTACTATCCAGGGGCTGACCGAAAAAGTCACGCAGATTGTGGGTGGCAGCGCCGCTGGCAAGGACCAGCACCCCTTCGCTGCGCAGCGGCTGCAGCGCCTTGCCCATGGCCAGGTGATGGGCCGGATCGAGCTGGGGCTGCACTGACAGCTGCACTACCGGGATGTCGGCGTCGGGATACATCAGTATGAGCGGCGACCAGGCGCCGTGGTCAAAGCCGCGGGACAGATGGCGCTCGGCAGCTATTTCGCTACTGGCCAGCTGGCTGATCACCCTGGCTGCCAGCTGCGGATCGCCCGGGGCCGGATACTGCATGGTGAAGAGTTCGTCGGCAAAACCGGCAAAATCGTGGATTGTCGGCGGCTGAGGGTGCATGGTCACCGCCGGCTGCCCGGTTGTCCAGTGGGCGGAGACACAGAGGATGGCCTCTGGCCGGCCGATCTCCTTGCCCAGTTGCTGCAGAAAACCGCGGGCCGGGCAATCTTCGATTACCATGGCCGGTGAACCGTGTGAGACAAATATGGCTGGAAATTCAGTTTTCATGGTCTGGCCTCGCAATACGGTTGCTGCCACTTGCAGACCGGAACTGCTATGAAACAGAAGGGGGAGCCAAGCCGCTCCCCCTTCCTGCCGTTAGCTGCTCCGGATTACTTCTTGATCATTTCAATTTCAAGATTTATGGCGATCTCTTCGCCGACCAGCACGCCGCCGGTCTCAAGAGCCTTGTTCCAGTTCAGGCCGAAATCCTTACGGTTGATCGTGGCGGTTGCGGTGGCACCCTTCCTGATGTTGCCCCACGGGTCCTTGCTCTCTTTGGATGGGCCTTCCACCTTAAGCACCACCTCTTTGGTGACGCCGTGCAGGGTCAGGTCGCCGGTAACTTTCAGCTTGTCCTTGCCTGCCTTGGCCACCTTTTTCGAGACGAAAGTCATGGTCGGGAACTTGGCAACATCGAAGAAGTCGGCGCTGCGCAGATGCTCATCCCGCTTCTGGACGCCGGTATTGATGGAGTTGGTGTCTATGGTGACTTCGACTTTAGATTTGGTGATATCCTTGTCGTTGATATCGACCGTGCCGTTATGTTTTTCAAAGTTGCCCTTTACGTTGGAAACCATCAGGTGCTTCACCTTGAAGCCGATATTGGAGTGGTCCGGATCGATGGTCCAGGTTGCTGCCGTTGCCAAAGCCGGCAGAGCCAGGGCGAAAATGGTAAGAGTTGCGACGATGAAACGTTTCATGGCGATTCTCCTTTGGTGTTAAGTTGGTTGCTGCAAATATCCAGTGTAGCAGCTTTTTGCCGTTATTCCGGCGCCATGGCTTGTAGCCCTAATTTTTTGCAAAGAGAGCCGAGATTCTCCTGCTCTGCTGCCGTCAAGACCGACATTTCGGTCACTATGGCGGCCTCCACGGCGCTGAAAGACCGGCTTATCAGCTCCTGTCCCTTGTCTGTCAGGTGAATGGTGAAATAGCGCCGGTCTTCACTGTGTCTTTCGCGGCGTACCAGTCCCCGTTTTTCCAGGTTGTCGATCACCATGGTCATATTGCCGGTACTCTTGAGAATTTTGGCGGCAATGTCCCGCTGACAGAGGGGGCCCTTGTGGTGCAAAGCCTCAAGCACGCCAAACTGACTGATGGTCAGCTCCTCGGTGGCCATGAGCCGGGTCAACCGGCTGGTTACCGATTCAGCCGCCCGCATCAGCTTGGTGTAGCTGTTCAGGGCTCGATATGTATCTTTGGATGGCGTCATTTGTCCATGTCCTGTAAATAACTACGACGTTGTATAGTTAAATATTAAACTATATGCCGGAATAAATACAAGGGGAAAATGTTTTCCCCGGAGAGCAGGGGCTGGGCGTCTGTTAGCTTGAGTGAAGCAGGTCAGGCAGGCAGGGGCTTGACAGGGGCAGGCCGTTGCCGGGGCGCGGGCTCAGACTGCTGTTGGTAACAGCCTGAGCCCGCACCCCGGAAAGAATCAGCGGAAGTAGAAACGGGCGCCGATAGCGGCGTTGATGTCAAATTCGGTGTTGGGGACGACATCGAGAATCGGTACGATCTCAACGAAAAAGTCCACCGGCGCCTTGGCCATGATGTAGGAGATGCCCAGAGGAACCCGGACCCCCAAGACTGTGTCGTTGTGACGGCCGTGACTGTCATCACTGAACAGGATCCGTCCGCCGGCGCCCACATAGACCGGCAGCTTGCCGTTGATGTTGCCCGGTTTCAACAGGCCGAAATCGTGGACAAGGTAGTCGGCGTGCAGTTGCAGATTGTGGTCCCCCGAGAGGGACCAGGCCGCTGCCCCGTCGATAGCCCGGTCAGTGCCGAGCCATTTCTTGACGCTGATGCCGGTCGGTTCACCCACGATGACGCCGACGCCGAACCCATCCTGGGCCATGACGGCGGAAGCTGAAAGTAAAACGGTCAACAGGGCTATGATTGCAGATTTGATCTTCATTAGTGACTCCTTTGAGTGTTGCCGGCAGCAGGCAGGATGGCGCTGCCGGGGAATGGTTGCTACTGGTCGATATCAGACGGTAGATCGAGGATTTGCTGCTCCGGGCCACCCTTGCCGGTGGCAAAGCTTTCCACCATCTGGCCGATCTGGTCGGGCAGGCTCTCTTTCAGCTTGGCGGCCAGCTCTGCATTACGCTGTTTTTGGTAGGAGGAGGGGAGCTGTCTTACTTCGTAGTGGACATGGGGGCCGGTGGAGCGGCCGGTGCTGCCTGATTTGGCGATGACAGTCTTGCTGGTGACATACATCCCCGGCTTGACGAGAACTTCGGCATTGTGGCCGTAGAGGGAGATGTACCCCTTGCCATGTTCGATGGCCACCAGGTTGCCGTAACCCTTGTATTCACCGGCAAAGTAGACCGTGCCGTCCTGGGTCGGGTAGACATGGGTGCCGACCGGCACGGCAATGTCCCAGCCGTTGTGCATGATCATCCGGCCGCTGCCGAACGGATCGAGTCTGAGTCCCGGGCTTGAGGTGAGCACGCCGCCGTCAACCGGCGATTTACGCTCGGCCAGGGCCGCTGTGGGGAGCATGAGGCTGATTGCCATGATGGTCACAACAAGTTTCATGGCGACCATCTTACCACTCTCATCATTAAAAATAAACCCCCTGCAGCAAAGACAGTTTCTGCAACTGCTGGCAAGGGGCTACCAGATGCCTGGAAAGCCTTGTTGCCCCAATGTGGGCAACATTTTATAAAATCACTCATCTTCGTTTGGTGCTTCAGGGCGATATTCCAGAAGGTCGCCGGGTTGACAGTCCAGATGACGGCAAATAGCCTCAAGCGTTGCAAAGCGCACGCCCTTTACTTTTCCGCTTTTCAATAACGAAAAATTAGCCTCTGTAATATCAATCAGTTCAGCCAGTTCTTTTGACCGAACCTTCCGCTTCGCAAGCATCACATCTAAGTTCACAATTATCGGCATAGTAATCCTTAAATGATCTGGGAATTTTCTTCATGAATGCGGAATGCCTCATCCATGACGATGCCGAGCATCGCTACTGCACTGCCAACTACAATCAGGTACAAATCTGATGTGCTTAGACCGAAAGCGAGCCGCAGTCCCCTGTTATCCAAAAGCGAGAAGACGCAGATTATGAGGGTTGTGTAAAGGCCGTTTGCTACACCGAGCAGAATAAGGCAGCTTCCAAGTTTGCGGTATTGTTTCCCTGTCGAGGGGCCGAACAAAATACCCTGGCAGTAGTCGCTGCAGATACCGTACAGAATTGCCAGCGCGCACAGTGCCGGGGTTAGTGGAATAAGCTCAATGACAAAACCGGAAAGCCTGTGTCCCATGGTTATACTTCCCGGCTTAACATATGTAGCAATCGTCGGCGGCAACAGATTTGGATCGTCCAGAACGAACCAGCGCAATAAGGCTATGATAGTACTCACTACACCCACACCGACGCCAAAACGATAAACCCTTCTGCTGAGTAGGCGTAATCGATCATGCTGTTTCATAGATGCTCCCGCAAAAAAATTATTGTATTACGATAATAAATTACTATATTATCGTATCAGCATTTGTACTAACTTTCAACTTCCGCTGGTAGGAACAGTTACTATGACAGTATCTCTTGGCAATAAGACACACCCGGCCGGTAAGAGCGTGGCCGGGGCGTTATTGATCATTGTCTCCCTCTTGATGATTCAAGCGGGGTGCACGCAACAGCGGATATATGAAAACCTCTACGAAGGTATCCGGGTCAGAAACGACTTACAGATACCGCCACCGGAGCGGGGTGTACAACAAACATCGCCTGACTACAGGCAGTACCAGAATACCCTGCGTACTGGCAAACCCGATACGCAGTGAACATATAACAAAGAAACAATATCCGGGGGCAGCAATGCAAAGTCAAATCTTCAGGCAGATAATTTGCGGAGTCATGATGCTTATACTCGCCGGTTGCGTCACCGCACCAGCCAGACCTACTACATTGCTGCCAGGAGATTATGGCTATCTCAAAGAGTACATGTCCTGGTTTGTTCAGAATCAATTGAAAAAAAATGATGTCACCGGGTTATCTGTAGCGCTGGTGGACGATCAGCAAGTGATCTGGAGCGAAGGTTTTGGCTTTGCAGATAAAAAAGCCGCTATTTCTGCCGGGGTAGACACAATTTATCGGGTCGGTTCGATCTCCAAGCTCTTTACCACAATGGCTGCTCTGCAATTGGCGGAGCAGGGGAAACTGGAACTAGATAAACCCCTGTCGGACTATATTCCCGGCTTCAAAATACGCTCTCGTTTTACCGGGACAAAACCGATCACACCTCGAAGCATCATGACGCACCATTCCGGCATTCCCTCAGACCGGCACAAGGGGATGTGGACGAAGAAACCGGATCCAATTGCTGATCTGCCCGCTCTAATCAGCGACGATTACGTCGCGTTTCCGCCCGATACCGTATATTCCTACTCCAACCTGGGAATGTCCTTGCTAGGGCTGGCGATACAGAATGCAAGCGGTCAGACATTTAACAACCAGCTGCAGCAAAACATCTTGAGGCCTCTGGGAATGAGCAGCGCATTCTTCTCTGCCGGCACGGAACCCTCCACTCCGGCAGCAAAAGCCTATCAAAATGGCGAAGAAAAGCAGGAACCGTTGCTCCGTGATGTTCCTGCAGGCGGGCTTAACGCCTCAGTGCTTGACATGAGCCGCTTCATCCGCATGGTGCTGGCCGGCGGTAAGCTTGACGGACAGCGGATCATCAGGGAAGAAACCTTGCGCGAGATGCTCAGGCAGCAAAACCGCAATGTAGCCCTCGACGGCAACTTCCCCATCGGGCTTGGCTGGATGCTTGGCGGCTTGGGAAACATCAATATTGCGAATGCGGGCACCGTCGCCCATCACGGAGGAGCTACCCTGTATCATCGGGCGCAACTGATCGTCTTGCCGGACGTGAAGCTCGGAATTGTGGTGTTGTCCAACTCCGGCAGCGCCGGCAAGGCGGTTAACGATATTGCCACCGAGGCATTGAAGCTCGCCGTAGAGATAAAAACCGGACGCAAGCAGCCGGAATACGGCAAAGTTGTAACAGGGGACTTTCTCTCCGGTCAGGAACTGCAGGCATATGCCGGAAATTACACCACCATTGGCGGGATTGCGTCTCTGACCTCTAGATCCGGCTATCTGCAGGCAGAACTGGCTGGAAACTCTTTCCGGCTGCTGCCGCGTCAAGACAAACAACTACAGCTTCAATATCGCCTCCTGGGATTCATGCCGATCGATCTCGGCGAACTGTCGCGCATAGGTATAAGACGCACAATAGTGGCTGGTCATGAACTTTTGCTGGCCACGGACGGACCGCATGAAATGCTTGTCGCTGAAAAAGTCACGCCGGTTCCTATTTCGCCAGCGTGGCAAAGCAGACTCGGGCGATATCAGATTGCCAATATTGGTGATGACGTAACGATGGTTGACAATATTGAACTCAGGGAGAAAGACGGCTTGCTGCTGCTTGACTACCGGCTTGTTGAGTTTGGCGGCGCCAGGGTAAGCAATGTACTCCGCCCCATCTCTGACAGCGAAGCTCTGCTTGCGGGACTCTGGAGAGGGATGGGTGAAACCGTGCAGGTCGTTGTCAACGGAGGCGTTGAACAGCTTGAGTATTCGGGGTACCGGCTGCAGAAAACCGGCACTAATGTTCGCTGACAAGTCTAATCAGGTAACAAAAATGAAGAATATTCGCGACCACTTGGTTAGAGCAGTACTTATAGGGCTCCTGATTTGTCCAGGCTGTACGCTTGAAAATAAAGGCCCAGCGGTGTTTGACGCAAATTACACCACTCCACCCACGGCGCCGTCGATTATCGGTCAGGTCACAGCTATAGCACTACCTGTGATCACTGTAGAAGAGAAACCCAGCGAGCTACATGGTTCTGCCAAGGCTCACGTGAGGATCGCAAATGATACTCTCGTGTTGCGCAGAGGAGAAGGTGGCTTGGGGACTGCAAAACTCCAGGTTGGTCAACTGGTGAAGGTCTGGTTTAAAGGGCCGGCTATGGAGTCATACCCGTTACAGGCAACTGCGGGCGTAATCCATATCGAACCAAATAACTAAATGAAGGCGCAATGCCATAAATTTCAGTAATGCAATGCTCATCAAGACTTACAAACTGCCTGAAAAGCCGGGCAATAACAGTGACGTTGGCATCTTAAGGAGAGATCAAATGGCTACAGACGTAACGCTTGCACTTAATAATTACAGGGTGTCGACAAACAAATTACGTAACCGTCTTTTCAAATTTGCGGGCTTTGCAGCCATTCTTGCAGCATGCTTCTTTCAGATGTCCTGCGGTAATGTTGACAGCACGTCAACTAAAGTCAGTGTCTATAAATACGCCGGTTCTGTTCAATGCTACGGAGGCGGCACACCGATTTCTGCAATGCAAAGTCAACTAGTCCACTCACGCATTCAGGTGCACACGGCTTCATGCGGTGTCGATGGCAACATGTATGCCGCTGTTTGCGGAACCTCCGATGGCATCATAGGTGTCTTTGAGGTGCCCTCAGCGCAACAACTGGCGGCAACAGCACTTGGCTTTATGCCCCTGAGTAATCTGCCTGCAGCAGCGATAACCCCCTGCCAATAGCAGTTATCTCAGTCGCACTACTCTCGTCGCTTCAGGAGTGTATTGCCGGTCAGTTCTGCCTGCAGCAGTTGACAATAGTTGCCACATGAATGGCGGCCGTATTCAGAAACGGGATGCCGAACTCGGATTTATCGAGGATCAGTGGCAATTCCGTACAACCGAGAATTATCCCGTCAACCTTCTCCCGGGCAATCATACGCTCAATAATCGCCAGCAACCCTTTTCTGGTTTCGCCGTTAATAATGCCAAGCTCTATTTCGGTCATCAGCTTATCATGGATATAGTCCTGATCGGCTGTTGGAGGCACAACAACCGACACCCCACGGGCGGAAAACTGCGGCAGGAAAAAATTGCTCTGCATCGTAAATCTTGTTCCCAGCAGGCCCACCTTTTTCAGCCCCAGTTCCACTGTTTTATCCAGGGTCGCCGTAACAATACTCAATAGCGGTACCGGAGATTTTGCCTGAATCTCGTCAAAGACGATGTGCGGAGTGTTTGCCGAAATAACGGCGAAATCAACCCCTGCCCGGTGCAGTGCCTTGAGCTTGTCAACCAGCAGAGACACCAGGCTGCTCCACTCCTGCCGGGAGACGAGCGCCAGCACCTCCTCCAGGTCGACGCTGTAAATAACCATCTCAGGGGCAGCAAGTCCCCCCTCTGTCCGGAATGAATCGATAATGCTTTTATAATAATCAACCGTTGATTCCGGGCCGAGCCCGCCGATAATGCCGATAAGTTTCATGGGGCCATCCTTTCGTGTTGTTCCTGTTTCAAATAGCAGCTGAAGCCTTGATTTCATTATTGGTTTTACATAGACCAGGAGCAAAAAACTTCCATAGCGAGCTGAAGAAGTCAAATATCAGCTTTTGGCTCTCCTGCGAGAGTCAACTGGATCGTCGCCCGGCCCGGCTCGGCAGCAAGAGACCGGATCGTGAACTTGCAATCAGCCAGCGATTCGAGTACAACGAGACCAGGGCCGTTATTGGCAAAGCTGTCGCCGCGATACAGGAAACAGTCACGGGAGCCATCGCCGCTG
>VEOV01000118.1 GCA_012026855.1 Geobacter sp. | reverse complement strand
CCCATCTCTTCCACCCCCACGTCGCCCTCCCCGATTCGCCTTAGTCTTGTTTGCTCTGAGATGTGTTTATGAGACAGGCTGTGGCGCCGGCTCTTGGTCCGGAACATCTCGTAGCCGTCACTGCGGATCTCTGTGATGCACTGCTCAATATCATTTTGGGGCACCAGATAGTTTCGCAATACCCGTGAGAGGATTTCCACCGAAGTTTCAAACTCTTCCGGCACCACCTCGTTGACTCCCAGCTTGTACAGCGGTTCTACTTCCAGGATATAGCGGGTCCTGACAATGATATGGATTGCCGGATTGAGTTGCCGGGCCAGCGCCGCAATACGTCTGCTGGCAGCAGCGTCCGATATGGCTATGACCATGCCGCGGGCTTTTGCAACAAGGGCGTGATTCAATATTTCCGCCTTGGATGCGTCACCGAAAATAATCTGGTGCCCTTTTTTCAGCTCCTTTTTCACGGTAAACGGATTGGTTTCGATCACGACATAGGCAACTGTCATTTTTTTGAGTGCTCTGGCAAGGTTCTTGCCGTTTACGCCGTAACCGACGATGATCATGTGATCAATCAGGTCGATCGGCTTTTCATGCCGGGCGAGCGCCCCTTTCCCCCTTGTCCAGGTGTGCGGCAGCAGCCCGACGATATAGTCTGCCAAGGGGGGCGAAAATTTGATGCATGCCGGCGTAAGCCCCATGGTGGCAATGGTGGCTGCCAGAAATATCTGGTAGAGCTCCTGGTCAAGCAGCCCGGCCTTGATGCCCACCTGGGACAAGACAAAGGAAAACTCGCCGATCTGGGCGAGACACAAGGCCGTAATGATGGCTATGCGCATCGGCACCCCCAGGGAAAGGGCTGCACCGGCGGTAATCAGCGTTTTTATGATAATGATGGCCGCTACCAGCAGGCCGATTTCCAGCGGGTACTTCAGCAGGATGGCTGGATCGAGCAGCATCCCCACTGAGATGAAAAACAGGCTCATGAATGCTTCCCGGAACGGAATGATATCACTCAAGGCCTGATGGCTGTAGTCCGACTCCGATATCGCCAGGCCGGCGATGAATGCGCCCAGTGCCAGCGACAGTCCGGCCAGGGAGGTGAACCAGGCGGTGCCAAGACCGATGACGATGATGCTCAGAATAAACAGTTCCCGGCTGCGCGTCTTGACCACCTGCCTGAATATCCAGGGAACCAGGAAGCGCGCCCCATAGTGGGCTGTCAATACCACCAGGGCCGCCTTGGCAAGCACGGTCAGCAGACCCTGCACTCCTCCGCCACCGCCGGCCAGAAGCGGCGTAAACAGCACCATCGGCACAATACAGAGGTCCTGGAAGATCAGGATCCCCATGGCCATCCTGCCGTGTGGCGAGTCGGCCTGCCCCGAATCAATCAACAGTTTAATAACAATAGCCGTGCTGGAGAGAGCCACCAGGAAACCGAAAAAAGCCGCTTCCCTGACCTGGTAGCCGAACAGCGGCCCTGCGGCCAGCACGGCCAGAATCGCGACCCCAACCTGCAGGCCGCCCCCCCACAGGAGCAGATGCTTTATCCGCATCAATTCCTTGAGTGACAGCTCAATCCCGATGGTGAAGAGCAGCAGCACCACGCCGATTTCGGACATTTTCTCGACTTCGTGGGTATTGCTGATGATGGCTAAGGCATGGGGCCCCGCCAGTATTCCTGTCGCCAGAAAACCGATTATCGACGGCAGCATCAGTTTCCTGAACATGACAACCGTTATCAGGGCGAGACAAAACAGGATTTCGATATCTTTAAGGGCTTCGTATTCCATTTAGTTGCCAGTCCTTCTGTCAATGATGTCCCGGGTCACTCCCTGATTTCCTGCCCGGGGCTGACAAAGGAGATCCCCTGCCCACCGGTTGCCCCGATCATGACGCACTCGATTATCGGCGTGTTTATGGTTTTATCTGCGGTCCAGCGAACTATGAAATTAGCGCCGAACCCACCCCGGCTGTCCTTCTCCTCCAGATAGATATGACGGCTCGCCAGCGGACCGATTGTCATGGGAGAATCAACATACCGGCGGATCAGGCGGCCGTCGTTATCATAATAGTCAATCGCCGTGACCTTGAAATTGGCGGCCAAATCCACACTCCTGATACTCAGCATGGTAGCCAGCTGGTAGGGGTTCTTTTTGGGCCCGCTATAGACATTTGAATAGGCCGGCACATACACCGTCTGCCCCTTGGACAACCTGACGTCAGATGTTGCTGCCAATTATTCAGCCGTATGGACAGCGAATATGCCGAGCAGCAGGACGAGAGCCAGCGGTTTCCTGAATAAAGTCATCATGACAACTCCTTTAACATACCATTAATGGGCAGCATCCCTGCAGTGCGACTTTAATGCAGCGAGTTTATTAAACTTTACCACTTCGGACCTCCAATTCAAGGACAATGGGACTGGCAATGAAGATCGACGAATAGGTAGCAATAATGATCCCGGCAACCAGATCGAATGAGCAATCGTAAATCACATCGCCACCAAATACCAACAGCGATATTAAAACAAGAAATGCTGTCAATGACGTAACAAGTCATCTGGGCTCAAACTCGGGCTGATGACAGAGTGAAGCGAGTGCAGATTTATGTCGTGTCCATTGCAGGTAATCATTGAAAAGCAGATGACAGCCGGCATCATTCCGCTGAATTAGAGGACGTAAATCGGGTGGCAAATGCTTCTTGGCGATGCAACGGAGAGTTAAGTGGCAGACTATTGAAAAAGGTTAGGCAGGTGGGGCCCTGGCAGAGGCAGAGGAGCCTGTTGCCTGGCCGACAGTCTGGAACTGCTGGTTTGAAACTGTACGGCAGGATGGTTGTTGACTTGTTATTTCGACTTTGTGGTAGAGTGCAACAAACGGGACAACCTTCAGAATCCGGCATTGCGAAGATTTCAGCTGGGCCTTGCCGATGATGCAGGAAAGCGGCTTGACCTCTTCCGGCTTGGAGAGCCGGGCGTCCTGCGGGCTGACCAGGTGGGGGAGAACTATTCCCTGGGAAAAGAAAAAAAACGACACCACTGCCAGCAGCGGCAGCAGATACCTTCTTTTCGAAATTAACTCTCCAAATGAATTCATGGTTTCAAATCATAACCAAACAGCTAACCAGTCGCAAGTGAATACTAATTGACGGCGACAGCCGTTAAATCATGTCAGATTGCCTTGATTGCCTTGTTGGCTGCAACAAGGAGTGGATCCCAGACAGGCGCATAAAGCGGGGCATAACTCAGGTCAAGTTCAGCAATCTCGAACACTGTCATCTGTTTGTAGATTGCCGTTGCAAGGACATCGAGCCGTTTTGCCACGACATCCTGTCCGATCATCTGGGCGCCGAGCAGCATTCCGGTCCCTTTCTCACACAGCAACAGGACACGCATCATGCCACCCCCCGGAAACGCGCCGCGAGTCGGTGTATCCACGCTGACTTTCACAAAGCTGGCATTTGCCTCCAGCAGTTGACGTTCATTGAGTCCGGTTGTGGCCACTGTCAGATCAAAGAACTTGAACACGGCTGTCTGGTCGATACCGGCAAACATCTTCATGGCGTCGTAGTGGACAATATTGCTGCCCACAAGCCGACCCTGCTTGTTGGCCACCGGTCCGAGCGGCATATACCCGTTTCTGCCCAACTGGCGCACATAATGTTCGGCGCAGTCCCCGGCGGCAAAAACATCGGGGAGGTTCGTGCGCAGATAACGATCCACCTTTACTGCCCCGGCAACGCCCAATTCACACCCGGCAGCAGCGAAAATGTCCGAAATCGGCTTTATCCCGGCAGAGACAATGACCAGATCTGCCTCGAAATCCCCGCTGCTGGTCCTGACCACAGTTCCGCTTTTTTCCGAGATATCCACCCCGGTATGGAGCCTGATACCCTTTTGTTCCAGCAACTCCAGCACTTTGGCCCGGATTTCTTCGGCAAAGGCCGGCAGAATCGTGGCCGCTTTCTCCAGGATCACCGGCATGATCTTCATATTGCACAGCACATCCGCCAGTTCGAGATTCGTGTAACCTGAGCCGACAAGAATTACGCTGGCAGGCGCTTGTTCGTAAATAATCTTTTTGACCCGGCGAGTGTCGTCCAGCGTCTTGAAGTAGTAGACACTTTCATCAAAGCCGGGCAAGGAGAGCCGGATCGGTCTGTTGCCGGCGGCATAGACAAGGAAATCGTAGTTTTCCCGATACTCCCTGGCCTGCCCATGGTCAACCACCATTACTTCCTTGCGGACTGGATCAATACTGACGACCTCGTGGTGCAGACGGTAGTCGATGCCCCGCTCTTTACGGATAACCTCCAGGCTCAGCGCATGCAGGTCTTCAACCCCCTTGTCCTTGTAGAACAGGTTGTAAGGCATGCCACACGCGGCATAGGAAACATCCCCCGATTTCTCCAAAACAATCACCTGGGCATCGTTTCGCTCGCGCCTGATTTGGCTTGCGGCCGACAAGCCGGCTGCAAGCCCGCCGATTATTACTGTTTTCATGGGCAATCCTCTGCTGACGGCTGACCGTCACAATTCCTCAAAGAGATCTTTGCCGGCTCCGCAAACAGGACAGACCCAGTCTGCCGGCAGGTCCTCAAAAGCGGTACCGGCAGCAATTCCGTTGTCCATGTCCCCGGCAGCCGGATCGTATACATACTGACAGATTGTGCATTGCCAACTTCTCATGTCTTCCCCCTTGTGCTGTTGTCATTCTGCCCTGCCCAGTTACCACCAGTCACCCCGGCAGACCTTCGAGATATGCCCTGAGTGCGACCGCATTATTATGCTCCGTGTCATGGGCAGCGAAGAGCAGGGTGATATCCCGGTTTTCAGCCAGCTCTGCGAGCCGGCTCCAGGCACTTTTATTGCCATCCAGTTCAGCATGGTAAAGGCGGCAGAACTCTTCCCACTTGCCCGCATCGTGACCAAACCAGAGACGCAGCTCATTACTGGGGGCCAGCTCTTTCAGCCAGGCTTCCAGATGGAGCGCCTCTTTGTTCATGCCGCGCGGCCAAAGCCGATCCACCAGGAAACGGGGGCCATCGCCTGTTTCGCAAGGCTCATACACACGCTTGACTCGTATCATGGAACCCCTTTGACCACACACTGCCGGTTAAATATTGCGCCCTCCGGAAATGGCGCTGTGCATCAGGTGGCCGGGTTTATGGATAAGTATAACCTCAATTTCCAGAAATTCATTTGCACAACTTCAAAGATCACAAAACAGAAAGGGGCTCATCATGAGCCCCTTCCGTTCAGCTGTCAGTGCTTGGCAGCGCCATGCCCGGCATGGCCGCCATGTTGCCCGGTCTCTGCCTTGTGCTCACCATGGGCGCCTTTACCGGTGGCATCCATGTGAAGTTTTTCCACATAGTGCGTGAACTCCACATACGCCTCGACAAACTCACGCCCCTGGGCAACGCTGTCATCCTTGTGCTGATAGGCGGCAGCAGCCCGATCAAAACGTTTCTTTATGCCGGCGCTGACATCGTCGCTAACCAGCTTAACCAGGGCATCAGCTGAACCGCCGGCCAGCGCTTTGTCTGCTTCGGCTACCGCAGGCTCAACCGTACCGGCTGGTTTCAACCCGGTAAATGGAGCGCCTTCACCGGCACGATGGATCTTCACCAGGGCAGCAAAGAATTTGTTGTGGGCAGTTTCAGTGTCAGCCCCTTTTGCTGCCAGCGCCTTGTTAAATGCCGCTTTGACCGCTTTTTCATCCTTCGCCTTCACCCATTTAAGCACCGGGGTGATCTTTTTTGTTTCCAACGCCTTATGGGCATCCTGGACAACCGGGCCATCGAGGGTGTCGCAATGAGCAGCAGCCTTTTGGGGGATGGCGAGGGCAAGCGTCACGGCTGCGGCGATTCCTGTCAACACTGTCTTAACTATCTGTATTGTTTGCATATAAATGCCTCCTGTAGCATCTGGTTATTGTTGAGTCTGAATGGTAGAGGTCTCTTGCTGACAACCGGATGCGGCTAACGGGGAGGCTTGTAGATTCTTCTGCCATGACCGTCCAGCGGCCTGCCGTCTGAAGTGCAGGCGAGCATGCCGGTCACGGCAGTTATCAAAAGGGGTTGAGAGAATGGCAGGTCGTAAGGGGTATCAAGTTCGCAGCAACGGGCATCATCCTGGTGCTCGCCGGTCGAATCCTGATCAGCATCGCTGCCGACATCATGGCAACCTCCACCAGAAACATGAGATGTTTCAGCCCGCAGCAATTCCAGGGTGTGGGCATGGACAGCGGCCGGCATGATCAGAACGACCATCAGCATCATGATGGCGACATTCCGTATGGTCAAACGAAGCATACTCATGGTTGCCAAAATAGCATGCCAGTCGCCCCGTTACTTTGACCTGAATCAATAATTGGAACTGCCACTGTTCAGGGCAACGGAAACGACCCCGCTGCCAGAGTGATCATGTAATACTCATCCAGTTCCCGAATCAGAAAATCTACAAAGGCGCGGTTTGCCCGGGAGAGATAGGAATTTTTCTTCCACGCGATGTGGAGATCCATAAAAAGCTGCGGCTCAGATGAAACGGCAACCACTTCAGCATCGCGCGCCACCACCATTTTAAGGAAAAACGCCAGCCCCAGCCTCTCCTTGACCAGGCTCCGGATCAGGGTGAACAAATTTGATTCTGCCACCACCAGGGGGGTGAGCCCTTCCCCGGCATGCAGTTCATCAATCAACTCGCGCAGGTGATACCCTTCCTTGTAATGGATCAGCGGCTCTTGCAGCAGTTCGCGCAGGGCAACTTTCTTGCGTCCGGCAAAGGGGTGTCCGGCGTACACGCCCGCAACGATCTCCTCCCGTAACAGGCGGAGGGAATCCAGTCCCTCCGGCACCTCACCGGCAATAACCCCGATATCCAACTCTCCGGACTCTATTTTACGCTGGATGTTCCAGGCGCTGTCACCGGAAATGGAAATCCTCAGAGCCGGATGGCTCTGCTTAAAGGAAGCGATTATTTTCGGGAAGAAGAAGCTGCTTAACATCGGGGTAAGACCAACGCGTACCTCCCCCTTGAGCAGACCCCGCAGATCGGCAATCTCCCGCTTTGCGTCGTTGACCCCCTGCAGAATAGCCTGAGCATGAAGCAACAGCGCTTCACCTTCGGCAGTTAAAGAGATTTTTCTGTCCCGCCGGTTGAACTGCAGCACATCCAGCTCCTCCTCCAGTTTTTTGATGGCGATGCTGAGGGCCGGTTGGGCGATATGCAGCTGCTCTGCCGCCCTGGTAAAACTTTCACACTCCGCCACACCCAGAAAGAATTTCAGCTGGCGCACATCCATGGCTCACACCCCGTCAATGTTATTCGTTAATTATATAACCACCATAAAAACAATATATTTTTCTTATATACAAGCCCTGCGTATACTTGGCAACAATTACCGCTAAGGGAGTTAAATATGGCTATTTATCTGGACTGCAACGCGACAACGCCGGTGGAGCCGTCGGTAGCATCTGTGGTGCTGCGCTTTCTGGAAAAAGATTACGGTAATGCTGCCAGCCCCATCCATGACTACGGCGTGTTTGCCCTTACCGCAGTGGAGCATGCCAGGGGGCAGGTAGCCGACGTGGTGAGGGCACGCCGCGACGAAGTGATTTTTACCAGCGGCGCTACGGAGAGCAACAATCTGGCGATACTCGGGCTCGCAGAGGAAGGCATCCGCAGTGGTCGTCGCCATCTGATTACCACTGCAGTCGAGCACAAGGCAGTCCTTGAACCGTTTGAGGAGATGGCCCGGCTGGGCTTCGAAGTGCAGATCCTGCCGGTCGGCGCTGATGGCCGTTTCGAACCGCAGCGCCTGGCAGATGCGCTTCGTCCCGACACCCTCCTGGTTTCCACCATGCAGGTAAACAACGAAACCGGGGTACTGCAACCGCTGTCAGATGTGGCGGAAATTTTAGCGAACCATGGCGCCTGGTGGCATGTCGATGCCGCCCAGGGATTCGGCAAGGCACTGGAGCAGCTCCGCCAGCCCCGTATCGACCTGACCGCCATCAGCGGCCACAAAATCTACGGTCCCAAAGGCATCGGAGCCCTGATCGCCCGCAAGCAGGAGCGGCAGTTTCCCCCGCTGCGCCCGCTCATGTTCGGCGGCGGGCAGGAGCAGGGGCTGCGACCCGGCACCTTACCTGTGCCGCTCATTGCCGGGCTCGGAGAGGCGGCAAAACTTGCCGTACGCAACAACAGCGAGCGGACGGAGCAATGCCGTGCCTTCCGCGCACAGGCACTGGCGACATTCGCGGCACTCGGCGCGCAGCAGAACGGGGCAGAAGAATAT
>VEOV01000068.1 GCA_012026855.1 Geobacter sp. | reverse complement strand
TCCTTTTCCGGCATAAAAAACTCCGCTGGCCAGCCAGGCCCGGCTAACGACCTTGATGACGCCATCGGCAGAGCGCAGCAGTTCCTCCTCGGCCAGCAGCTCCCGGAGGGGGACTGGTGGGCGGAACTTGAGTCCAACGTCACCATAACATCAGAGTACCTGATGCTTTACCGGTTGCTCGGCATCGCCGACCCGGAGAGAGAACGCAAGATCGTCAACTATCTTCTCTCCAAGCAGACGGGCGGCGGTTTCTGGAGCATCTACCATGGTGATGACGGCGACATCTCCACCACGGTCGAAGCGTACCTTGCCCTGAAGGTTGCCGGGCTCAGCGCTGATCATCCGGCCATGGCGAGCGCCAGAGAGTTCATCAGCCGCCGGGGCGGCGTGATGAAGTGCCGGGTCTTCACCAAAATTTTCCTGGCGCTGTTCGGCCAGTTCGCCTGGTTCGGCGTCCCTTCCATGCCGATCGAGCTGATGCTGCTCCCCCAATGGGCCTACTTCAACATGTACGAGCTCTCCAGCTGGTCACGGGCGACCATCATCCCCCTCTCCATCGTCATGGACCGGAGGCCGGTGCTGCAACCGCCAGCCGGCCGGGATGTGCAGGAGCTGTACAGCAGGCCGCTCAAGGCGACCGACTACACCTTCACCAGGGAGCATGGCCTGTTTACCTGGAAGAACTTCTTCATCGGGGTCGATCATTTCCTGAAAATCTACGAGAACAGCCCGATCAGGCCGCTGCGCCCCAAGGGGACAGCCGCTGCCGAAGAGTGGGTCCTCCGTCACCAGGAAGTCACCGGCGACTGGGGGGGCATCCAGCCGGCCATGCTCAACTCGGTGCTGGCGCTGCACTGCCTCGGCTATGACAACGAGCATCCGGCGGTTGCCAAAGGGCTTGAGGCTCTGGACGGTTTCTGCATCGAGACTGACGACACCCTGGTGCTCCAGTCCTGCATCTCACCTGTCTGGGACACGGCGCTGGCGCTCAAGGCACTGGTTGACTCCGGCCTCCCCCCTTCCCACCCGGCAGCTGTCAATAGTGCCCAGTGGCTGCTGGACCGGGAGGTAAAGATCCGCGGCGACTGGAGCATCAAGGCGCCCGAGCTCTCGCCGGGGGGATGGGCATTCGAATTTCTCAATGACTGGTACCCGGATGTGGACGATTCCGGCTTTGTCATGCTGGCCATCAAGGACATTCCGGTCAACAGCCCGGAGAACCGCGACGAAGCCATCAGACGCGGCACAGCCTGGTGCCTGGGGATGCAGAGCAGGAATGGCGGCTGGGGCGCTTTCGACCGTGACAATACCAAGCACCTGCTCAACAAGATCCCCTTTGCCGACCTGGAAGCGCTCATCGATCCCCCCACAGCCGACCTGACCGGCAGGATGCTGGAGCTGATGGGAACTTTCGGCCATACTGCCGGCCACCCTGCTGCCGCCCGCGCCCTGAAGTTCATCAGGCAGGAGCAGGACAGCTGCGGCGGCTGGTGGGGGCGCTGGGGAGTCAACTTCATCTACGGTACCTGGTCCGTACTCTGCGGGCTGGCGGCCATCGGCGAGGAGATGCAGCAGCCTTACATCCGGAAGGCTGTGCAGTGGCTGAGATCAAGGCAGAACAGCGATGGCGGCTGGGGCGAGAGCTGTGCCTCATACCACGACCCCTCTCTGGCCGGTATCGGCGCCAGTACCCCATCCCAGACAGGCTGGGCACTGCTGGCACTGATGGCAGCCGGAGAAGCGGCTTCCAATGAGGCATCACGGGGAGTTGCCTATCTGCAGACCACGCAGAACAGTGACGGCAGCTGGGATGAAGAGCAGTTTACCGGCACCGGCTTTCCCAAGTATTTCATGATCCGTTACCATATCTACCGCAACTCCTTTCCGCTGGCCGCCCTGGGGACTTACCGCCGGCTGCAGTCAGTTCCGGCTCGATGAAAACGCTGGTTACCGGCGCCACCGGTTTTCTCGGAGCCCACATTGTCCGTGAGCTCTTGCGGGATGGTGCCGAGGTGAAGGTGCTGGTCCGCACCGGGGCTAACCAACGCAACCTTGCCGGGCTTGATGTTGATATTGCCGTCGGAGACCTGCTGGACAAAGAGTCCCTGGCCCGGGCGATCGCAGGATGCGACAGGCTCTTCCATGCCGCGGCGGACTACCGTCTCTGGCTGCGCAATCCGGCAGAGATGTATGCCGCCAACGTGGAGGGGACCGGCAATATTCTGCAGGCCGCTGCTGACGCCGGCATGGCGAAGGTGGTCTACACCAGCACGGTCGGTACCCTTGGCAACCGTGGTGACGGCACCCCGGGAGACGAGGAAACACCGGTCAGTCTGGCCGACATGGTTGGCGACTACAAGAAGAGCAAATATCTCGCCGAACAGGTGGCAGTGGACTTTGCCCGACGCGGTCTGCCCCTGGTGATCGTCAACCCGTCCACACCGGTCGGCCCCCTGGACATCAAACCGACCCCTACCGGGAAGCTGATTGTCGATTTTGTCGCCGGCAGGATGCCGGCCTATCTTGACACCGGGCTGAATATTGTCAGCGCTGCCGAGTGCGCCCGCGGCCATCTCCTGGCGGCGCAAAAAGGGAGAATTGGCGCAAAGTACGTCCTTGGCGGCGAAGACCTGCATCTCTCCCAGATACTTACCCGGCTGGCAGAGATCGCCTCAGTGCCGGCACCGCGCTGGCGACTCCCCTACCGGCCGGTACTGCTTGCCGCCCATCTGAACGAGCTGCTGGCCAGCTTTACCGGCAGGGAACCGCTGATTCCGCTCGCCGGGGTGCAGATGGCAAAAAAACTGATGTTTTTCTCTTCGAAAAGAGCGAATATGGAGCTCGGTTATGTGACTTCACCGGCTTATCACCCTCTGGAGCAGGCAGTAGCCTGGTTCAGGGAGAACGGTTATCTAAAATGAACAGCATCCTGCAAACCATAAACAGCCCGGACGACCTGAAAAGGCTCTCCCTGGCTGAGCTGACGAGTCTCTCAACTGAAATTCGCGAGTTCCTGATCAAGACCATCTCTCAAACCGGCGGCCATCTGGCATCAAATCTGGGTGCGGTGGAGCTGACCGTGGCGCTGCACTACAGCTTCAACTCCCCCAGGGACCGTTTCATCTGGGACGTCGGCCACCAGGCCTACACCCACAAGATCCTCACCGGCCGCCGCGATCTTTTCCATACCCAGCGCCAGCTCGGGGGGCTGTCCGGTTTCCCGAAACGGTGCGAATCGGAGCATGACGCCTTTGGCGCCGGCCACTCCTCCACCTCCATCTCCGCCGGACTCGGCATGGCAACAGCCAGGGAGCTCCGCCACGAACAGGGACGGGTCATTGCGGTCATCGGCGATGGCTCCCTCACCGGCGGCATGGCCTTTGAGGCCCTGAACCAGGCGGGGCACCTGCAGAAGAACCTGGTTGTCATCCTCAATGACAACGAAATGTCCATCTCGGAAAATGTCGGCGCCTTTTCCACCTTCATCTCCCGCAAGATGACCAGCAGCTACTACCGGGATCTGCGCAAGGAAGTGGCCACGGTGCTGGCCAACATTCCGGCCTTCGGCCGCAACATCCTCCAGTTTGCCCGGCGGGCGGAACATTCACTCAAAGGATTTCTCACCCCGGCAGCGCTTTTCGAGGCACTCGGCTTCGAATACCTTGGCCCGATCCCAGGGCATGACATCGAGCAGTTGACCTCAATTTTCAGCAATTTGAAGAATATTGACAGTCCGGTGCTGGTCCATGTCATGACCAAAAAGGGGCTGGGCTACAAACCTGCTGAGGAACAGCCGGGCAAGTTCCACGGTGTGGGCAAATTTGACATCATCACCGGCAAGGCTCCGGCCGCCGGGCCGGCACCCCCTTCCTATACGGCGGTTTTCGGGGAAACACTGGTCAGCCTGGCTGCAGAGGACAGGCGGATTGTTGCCATCACCGCTGCCATGCCTGACGGCACCGGACTCAGCCCGTTTGCCAAAGCTTTTCCGGACCGTTTCTTTGATGTGGGGATCGCCGAACAGCATGCCCTTACCTTTGCCGCCGGGTTGGCAGTCGAGGGGTACAGACCGGTTGGCGCCATTTACTCTACTTTTGCCCAGCGCGCCTATGACCAGCTGTTCCACGACATCTGCCTGCAGAAACTGCCGGTAACACTGGCCATGGACCGCGGCGGTCTGGTTGGCGATGACGGCCCGACCCACCATGGCGTCTTTGATCTCTCCTTCAGCCGTCACCTCCCGGGCCTGACCCTCATGGCGCCAAAGGATGAAAACGAATTGCGCCAGATGCTGAAAACCGCCATCAACTCAGGCAACCAATGGCCCTTCGCTACCCGCGGGGCGCCGGGGTCGGCGTAACCCTGGACAAGGAGATTGCAGAACTAGCCCTTGGCATCGGTGAACGGCTCAATGACGGCAGGGACCTGGCCATCATTGCCATCGGCGCCACCGTCTACCCCGCCCTGGAAGCAGCAGCTCTGCTGGGTAAAGAGGGGATCAAGGCAACCGTGGTCAATGCCCGTTTCGTCAAGCCCCTTGATCGGGAGCTGATCCTTTCCGTTGCCAGGGAGTGCGGCAAGCTGCTGACAGTTGAGGAGAACGCCCTGATGGGTGGTTTCGGCAGCTCAATTCTGGAGCTGCTCAGCGACGAACAGATCAGCGGTCTGGCTGTCAGTCGTCTCGGCATTCCTGACCGCTTTATCGAGCACGGCACCCAGAGCGAGCTAAGGCGGATGCTGGGGATTGACGCCGCAGGCATTGCTGCCGCTGCCAGAAAAATGTTGCAGCCCGGAGGATTTGTTTAATGCGCTTCCCCCTAAGGCTCACCTATGATCTTGCCCGCTACATTGCCGGCAACAGGCTGCGAAAAGTAGAAAAATTCCCCCTAGTACTGATGCTGGAGCCGACCCACCTCTGCAACCTTGCCTGTTCTGGCTGCGGCCGGATTCGGGAATATGCCGGCACCATCAACCGGATGATGCCCCTGGCCGAGTGCCTGGCTTCAGTGGACGAATGCCCGGCCCCCATCGTCACCATTACCGGCGGAGAACCGCTGCTCTACCCCCAGATCAGCGAGCTGACCGCCGGCATCCTGGCCAAGGGGAAACATATCCAGTTCTGCACCAACGCCCTGCTGCTGCAGGAGGCGCTGCCGAATCTCCCCAACCACCCCAACCTGACCCTCAATATCCACCTGGACGGACTGGAACAGACCCATGACCGGATTCTTGAGCGCAAGGGAGCCTTCAAGGAGGCCATTGCCGCCATTGAAGCTGCCAAAGCTGCGGGGTACCGGGTCTGCACCAACGCCCTGCTGCTGCAGGAGGCGCTGCCGAATCTCCCCAACCACCCCACCCTGACACTCAACATCCACCTGGACGGACTGGAACAGACCCATGCCCGGA
>VEOV01000291.1 GCA_012026855.1 Geobacter sp. | reverse complement strand
GCCGTGGTTTGAGAACAATCGGCAGCGTGGTAGGTGGTGCCGCGGATGCCCTGGCAAAATCTTCACTCTGGATTACGGGAGCGAAAGTTGCTACTTCATTTATGATGGACAGAATGACCAAGAAAAGGGGGTAGATTGTATGGCTGATAATGATAATGGTGCAGGTGCAGGTGCAGGAGCGGTACTTCTCTCTTTCATTGCCGGTGCTGCTGTAGGTGCAGGCGTGGCACTGCTGGTGGCTCCCAAGACTGGCGAAGAGCTGCGGGGCAAGATCAAGACCCTTGCCGACGATGCTCTCGACAAAATCAAGGTGTATACCAGCGAAGCCCAAGAGAAGATCAAGACAACCATCGAGGACAGCAAGGATCTGCTCAACGAGAAGAAGGGTATTCTTGCCTCAGCTATCGAGGCTGGTAAAGAGGCTATCGAGCGCGAGAAGGAGCGTCTCAAGAACGCCTGATCTTCAGGAACTCAATCGATTATGCTTTACCGGAAGGGGCACATGAATTTGTGCCCCTTTTTCGTATCTGCCACAGCAGACAAGTCCGCCGCGCATTGACAACAGGAACGCTTTCCCTTATAGTCTCGACCACCTTATGCAGGATATCAAGCATCTGACAAAAAAGAGAGAGAGCTTCTTCCAGCGGCTTTTTGGACGAAGCAGGCCCAAAAGCGCCAACCTCCGCCGGAAACTGGCCGAACCGCCGAAAAAGAGACTCCGCCTGAAGTTCCTGCTGCCGGCTATTGCCCTGATTCTTGCGGTCTGGCCGGTATACGCCCTGATTTCCTCTGCCAAAGTACCTTCTACCGAGCCGCGCAAGGCAGAAGCCAAGCAGGCGGCCCCGGTGCAGAAACTCGGCCCCCTGGATCGTTTCCGCTCACTGCAGCTCTCGGCAGACCTGCTCCCATCGGCAGTTGTTGCCAACGGAAAACTGCAATCGCCCCTTCAGGACGGCGGGGTAATAACCTATAACCTCGATCCGGAACTCCAGGATAAAGTCTCTGCCTATCTTAGGGAACGCCGGGTGCCCTATGGCGTTTTCATGGCCATTGAGCCGAGCAGCGGCCGTATTCTGGGCATGGTCAGCCATTCATCGGTAAATCCGGGCTGGCAGCAGAATGCGTATTACAATATCTACCCCATGGCGTCACTCTTCAAGATCATTACCGCTTCCGCTGCCCTTGAGCAGAAAAAGGTCACCCCTAGTACGGTAATGGCTTTCAATGGCAAACTCACCTCGGTTACCCCATATTACTGGGATCCCCGCGGGCGCCGCAGTCCGGAGATGTCCCTGACCGATGCCATGGCGAAGTCGGTGAATCCTGTATTCGGCAGACTGGCCAGCTCGGTGGTGGGTAAAGAGCAGCTTGTGCTGGAGGCAAATCGCTTCGGCTTCAATCAGGCACTTTTCCCGGGAACGGCAATCCTGCCGAGTACGCTCTCCGATCCCCAGAGTGATGCCGAACTGAAATTGATGGGCGCCGGGCTCGGGCGTGAAGTGAAGATCTCGCCGGTGCATGCAGCCGCCATGATCGCTGCCGTGGCGAACCGAGGGGTCATGATGACGCCGCTGCTGGCAGAGAGCGTTACCAGTGGCAGCGGTGAGACCCTGTTTGCTGCCCAGCCACTTGAACTGAGGCGACTGCTTTCAGAGGAGTCATCGGCAAGCCTGGCCAAAATGCTCTCGACCACTGTCAGCAAGGGAACTTCGCGCCGGGCTTTCCATGACCGGCGGGGCAGGGCACTGCTCGCCAAGCTGACCATAGCTGCCAAGACCGGTTCCATCGATGGCAAGGATCCGGAAGGGCAGTACAGCTGGTTTGCTGCCTATGCTCCCATCGAAAATCCGCAGATTGCACTGGTGGCGCTGGTGGTTAACCAGGGTAAATGGAACGTGAAGGCTACACACGTGGGGGAAAAGGCGCTGGAGGCCTTCTTCAGGTGAGGTCCGGGGTGTAACGTTTCAGGCTCAACTCGCCATCAACCATTTCACCGTATGAGAACTGGGTTATCCAGTCGCCAAGGGCAAGCACTGTTTTCCCTTCCCCGAGGTCCTCAATGAACGGCCGATGATAGTGGGCAGTAACCACAAGATCGAACCCCTCTGCCAGTTTTTTCCGGGCAAACTCTCTGATAAGTCCTGATGCATCCCACTTTGCAGCCACAGTCTTGTGTTTCCCCTTGGAGTGATCCCCAAGCCGTTTTGCGACCCAGGCAGGAAATGAATAAGGGATAATTGTCGTCAGAAAGCGGGTAAGTGGGTTGCGGAAAATAAACCTGAGAGCCATGTAGCTGTAATCGTTCCTGTTGATCAGGTCGCCGTGGCAGAGATAAATCCGCCTGTTGTCCACCTCTATGGCAGTTTCGTCCGGAAAGACTTCTGCAGAAAAATCATGGCTGAAATATGCGCCGAGGTGAAAGTCGTGGTTCCCTTCAATGTAAACTATTCTGGTGCCGGCCCGGCTGACAGCCTGCAACGCTTCAAGGGCATCATGGTAGTGGGGGAACGCCTCAGGTGAGTCCCCCAGCCAGAATTCGAAGAAGTCCCCGGCAATTACCAGTAGCTCGGTATTACCGGTAATTGACCGCAGAAATTGGAGCAGGGTTCTGTAGTTCAGATCATCCGGTTTTTTGAGATGGGCATCTGCAATAAAGATTGCGCGCATGGCGACACTATAGTTTAATAAGAACCTAATTTCCAGTATGGATATGTAACTGTTGAGGTAATGATGGGCGTAGCGCGAGAAATGGAAATAGTCTGGGATGAACTGATTGATGCTTTTCTCAATTCCGACCCCGAAATGGTATATTTTCTCGACAGAGCAACCGGTGAGATCTTCTTTGTGCCCGATGATTACGATGATGAATCCTTCTGGCAGGAAATCGAAGCCAGCGACGAACGCTATCTGCAGATTCCGGGGGCAGACTACGAACAGGAGCGGCTCTTGCTGCACGAGTTCATCAGGAGCCTCCCTGAAGGTTCTCTGAAACTGCTGCTGCAGCGTACCTTTGCAGGGAATAGCTCTTATGGCAAAATGGATGAAATCCAGTCGTTCAATCCGGACGAGCTGGAGACCTTTTTCGCCCTGAAGGACGAGATGGTCAATATCAGGATAAGGGCCTGGCTTGAAGAGCACGACATCTATCCGCCGGCATCAGGGGTGTGAGACAACAATGACCCATAGCCAGCATAATCAGTCAACTACAGTCAAAGTGATTCTTGTCCTGATCGGGATGGTCATAGTTTTTGCCGGTGGCTACGCCATCAGGCATACGGTGACCTGTTTCCTGTCATCCTTCGTTATTGCCTATCTGCTGGATCCGCTTCTGGTGGCACTGGAGAAGAGATGTTTGAAGCGGTATACCGCCTTGCTGCTGCTCTATCTGCTGCTCTCGGTGGTATCCATCTTCGTTGCCATTTATCTGGTGCCATTTATCGCTGCCAGATGGGAATCTCTGCTGCTGAACCTGCCGGCATACTTCAGGAAATCACAGGAACTGGTGGCCGGTTTCAAGGAGGGGATCAACTCTCCCGACAGCTCGCCCCAGTGGAACTGGCTGATTGAGACCGCTTCAAAGAATATTGAGGCCATTTCTGCCAAGGTCGGCTCCGGTATCTACTCTGCCGCATCCAGCGCCGCTTTTAATCTCTTCAATCTGGTCCTCTCCCCCATACTCGTTTTCTTCATGCTTTACTACAAGCATGATGCCATTAATACCATCAAGGTATGGTTGCCGGTAAAGCACCGGGAGCACCTGCTGGAGGTCGGCCGTGAGGTCAATGCCAGTATCGGCGGCTATCTCCGCGGGCAGTTGATCGTCTCTTTCATAGTGGCAGTTTTTTCTGCGGGCGCCCTTTATCTGCTTGATGTGGACTATGCCCTGCTCAACGGCATTTTTGCCGGTTTGGCCTCCATACTGCCGTTTATCGGGGTTATTCTGGCCACTGTTCCGCCCCTTTTCTTTGCTTACCTCAAGTTTCAGAACGGCTTGATCCTGCTGAAAGTTACCGGCGCTTTTGCGCTGATCTATTTTCTTGAAGGTTATCTGGTCAAGCCGCTTGTCTTTAAAGAGTCCATGAACCTGAATCCGCTCATGAGCATCATTGTCGTCATGGTCTGCGGAGAGCTGATGGGGTTCTGGGGAATTCTGCTGGCAATCCCCCTGGCCGCAGCATTGAAGATTCTCTCGATTCACTGGCGGCGCGGTGACTTCAGGGTTGCGGAGTAGATGATGCGTGCCGGGATGGAGAGGAACAGGATAACAATCGCTCTTGGAGCCGTTCTGGCAGCCATTGTTGTCGCCGGTTACCTGATCACCCATACCTTTTCGGCCCTGCTCACTTCACTGATCCTGGCGTATCTCCTCAACCCGCTGCTGAAATACCTGGAGAAAAGGGGTTTCGACCGGTTTACCGCACTCTGCCTGCTCTATGGCATCGGCGCTCTGCTGGCATTTTTTTCATCGTTCCTGCTCCTCCCTTACTTCGCCCATCAAATTGACGCGCTGGCTGTCGCTCTGCCGATTTATCTCAAAAACACACAGCTCTGGCTGGATAACTGTAAAGTGGCCCTGGCCGGGTACTATGGCGGTGAAGAGGGGATCTGGATCATCGGCCGGGTCGAAGCATATCTGACTACCGCTACCAGCAAGCTTACCAATCTTGGTTACAAGCAGGTCACCAAGCTCTTTTTTGCCCTTTTCAATATCGTGCTTTCCCCCATCCTCGTGTTCTTCATGCTGCTCTACAAGCAGCATGCAAAGGACTTTGTCAGCAGGGCATTTCATCATCGTGAAAGACAGCATCTGCTCGATCTCGGCCGGGAGATCAACCGCTCCCTGGAGCGTTTTCTTTTAGGGATGCTCTGTGACTGTCTCATCGTCGGCATCCTCACAGCCGTGGCTCTTTCTTTGATCGGCGTGGAGTTTCCGGTGCTCAACGGGCTCTTTGCCGGGTTCGCCTCCATAGTCCCATTCCTGGGGGTATTGATCGCCATGATACCGCCGGCTCTGATCGGCTATGCCAAAACAGGTGACGCCTGGCTGATCCCCAAGGTTGCCGCCATCTATTTTGTCATCAATGTCATCATTGAAGGGAACCTGATAAAGCCTCTGGTGATGAAGCACACTCTCAAGCTGAATCCGCTGGCAGTCATCTTTGCCGTCATGGCAATGGGTGAGCTGCTCGGCTTCTGGGGGATTGTCCTGGCAATTCCAGCTGCCGCCGTAGTCAAGATCTGCACTGCTGAAATGCGGGAAATCCTTACCAGCAATCGTTCGGCGTAGGGGTCGCATGTCAACCTTTACCCTGAAAGCCGATTATATCCCCCGGGGCGACCAGCCAAGTGCCATTGCCGAACTGGTTGCCGGAGTCGAGCGGGGGGACCGCCATCAGGTGCTGCTTGGTGTCACCGGGTCGGGCAAGACCTTCACCATGGCAAATG
>VEOV01000108.1 GCA_012026855.1 Geobacter sp. | reverse complement strand
GTTGCGGGTATACTGCTCGTGCCCGGGGGTGTCGGCAACGATGAACTTCCGCTTGTCAGTGGAGAAGTAGCGGTAGGCCACATCGATGGTAATCCCCTGCTCCCGTTCGGCCTGCAGACCGTCCAGAAGCAGGGCGTAGTCGATGGCGCCACCCTGGGTGCCGCCCTTTTTGCTGTCGCCCTCCAGCGCCGCCAGCTGGTCTTCGAAGACCATCTTCGAATCCCAGCGCAGCCGGCCGATGAGCGTGCTTTTGCCATCGTCCACACTGCCGCAGGTAATGAAACGGAGCAGCGACTTCTCCTCCTGGCTCTTGAGATAAGCAAGGATGTCTTTTTCTATCAGATCAGATTGATGTGCCATACTATGCTCCTGTCCGGAAACGTCAATTTTGTGTTCTGGCAAGGCTGTCGAGGGATGGCGCGGAGGCGTAGCAGCGCTACGCCGCACAAGGCATCACGAAGACTTACGCCGCCAGGGCGCAAAAGTGGCGTTTCCCTAAAAATACCCCTCTTGCTTTTTCTTTTCCATGGACCCGGCCTGATCATGGTCAATCAGCCGCCCCTGCCGCTCCGAAGTACGGGTCAGCAGCATCTCCTGAATAATCTGCGGCAGGGCATCGGCGGTAGATTCCACTGCTGCGGGCAGGGGGTAGCACCCCAGGGTACGGAAGCGGACCGACTTGTGCTGCACCGTCTCGCCCGGCTTCAGCTCCAGCCGGGCGTCATCCACCATGATCAGCATGCCGTCCCGCTCCACCACCGGCCTGACCGCAGCATAGTAGAGCGGCACAATGGGGATGTTCTCCAGGTGGATGTACTGCCAGATATCCAGCTCGGTCCAGTTGGAGAGCGGGAAGACCCGGATGCTCTCCCCCGGCTTGATGCGGGTGTTGTACAGGTTCCAGAGCTCCGGCCGCTGGCTCTTCGGGTCCCAGCGATGGTTGGCACTCCGGAAGGAGAAGATCCGCTCTTTGGCCCGTGACTTTTCCTCATCCCGGCGGGCGCCGCCAAAGGCGGCATCGAACTTGTACTTGTCCAGCGCCTGCTTGAGCCCCTCGGTCTTCATGACATCGGTATAAAGGGCCGAGCCGTGGCTGAAAGGAGAAACCCCCTGCTGCACCCCCTGCTGATTGACATGGACGATCAGGTCCAGGCCGCATTCCGCCGCCATCCGGTCGCGAAACGAGATCATCTCGCGGAATTTCCAGGTGGTATCCACATGGAGCAGGGGAAACGGCGGCGGCGCAGGGTAAAAGGCCTTGCGGGCCAGGTGGAGCATCACCGCCGAATCCTTGCCGATGGAATAAAGCATCACCGGGTTGCCGAACTCGGCCACCACCTCGCGAATGATGTGAATACTCTCTGCCTCAAGCTGCTGTAAGTGCGTAAGATTTTTGCTCATGTCTTTTTTCTCCAGGTTATCAATGGAACACGATTTTTCGTCAGATCAAGGCTGTCGAGGAATGACACGGAGGCGTAGCAGCGCTACGCCGCACACGGCATTCCGAAGACTTACGCCGAGCTGGCGGAAAAGCGTGTTTCACCTGCGATGAAGTCCGCATTCTCTGTTCTCCGGATTCTCCCACCACCACCTCCCCGCCCGGCACTCTTCCCCCTCCCTGAGCGCCCGGGTGCAGGGGGCGCAGCCGATGGAGCAGTACCCCTGGCGGTAGAGGCGGTTTTTCGGCAGATTGCGCTCGGCAACATAGGCGTTCAGTTCCTGCTCGCTCCAGTTGATCAGCGGGTTGATCTTGATGATGCCGCCGTTCAGTTCATCCAGCTCAACAGCCTGCAGGTCACTGCGGGTACTGCTCTGCTCCCGGCGGATGCCGGTGACCCAGCCGGCAAGCCCGGCAAGTGCCCGCGACAGCGGCTCCACCTTACGGATGGCGCAACATTCATGGCGATTTGCCAGTGATTCACGGAAGGAAAAGAGCCCTTTATCCCTCTCCAGCGCCTCCACAGCTTCATGGCGCGGGAAGTACCAGTCGATCCTTAGACGGTAGCGCTCCGCCAGCGCCTCAGCCACCTCGTAGGTCTCTTCATGGAGGCGACCGGTGTCAATGGCAAATACGCCCAGACTGATGCCGGCCTGATGGGCGATGTCGATAATGGCCACATCCTCAAGGGAGAAGGAGCAGGCCAGGGAGACCGGGCCATTGGCCGCCTCGATGCCGGCCCGAAGGATTTCGGCAGCGGTGGCATTTGCCGGCAATTCAAAGATATTCGCACTCATATCTGGTAATCCTCCACAAACGTCCTCACCTGCCGCGGCCGCACGAACACCTGTTCCCCCTGCTGCAGCCCCAGGCTCTGGAAAATATCCCTGGTCAGCTCCGCCTCTATCGGCTCGTTGTTCACGTCCATGGCCAGTGTCACCCGTACCGCCGGGCCCAGTTTCTGGATATGTTTCACTTCCGCCCTGATGGCGGTCCCATCCAGCGGGCTCCGGTCAATCTCAATGTCGTGGGACCGGACATAGGAGACGGCACTCCCCTGGCCGGTTTCACCACCATGCTGCAGCCGGCCGTGGAAGAGATTCACATTACCGAGAAAGTTGAGCACAAAGGGGTTGGCCGGATGCTCGTAAACCTGGTCAGGGGTCCCTGACTGCTCGATCCGCCCCTTGTTCATGACAACAATCCGGTCGGCGACTTCCAGTGCCTCTTCCTGGTCATGGGTGACAAATACCGACGTGACATGAATCTCGTCATGGAGCCGCCGCAGCCAGCGGCGCAGCTCGGCCCGCACCTGGGCATCGAGGGCGCCGAACGGCTCGTCAAGCAGCAGCACCTGCGGCTCGACCGCCAGGGCCCTGGCCAGGGCGATCCGCTGCCGCTGCCCGCCTGACAATTGGGACGGGTAGCGGGCAGCCATGGAGTCGAGCTGTACCAGCCGCAGCAGCTCATGCACCCTGTCCCGAATCTCCCCTTTGGCGGGACGGCTGCTTTTCGGGCGAACGTTCAGGCCGAAGGCGACATTGTCAAAGACGGTCATATGCTTGAACAGGGCGTAATGCTGGAAAACAAAGCCGACCTTCCGCTCCCGGACATGACTCTTGGTGGTGTCCTCGCCATTGAAGAGAATCCGCCCGCTGCCAGCCTGCTCCAGCCCGGCGATAATCCGCAGCAGGGTGGTCTTGCCGGAGCCGGACGGCCCCAGGAGCGCCACCAGCTCACCGGACGGAATGGACAGGCTGACATCTGTCAGGGCAGTGAAGCTGCCGAACTCTTTGGTTACGTTTTCGATTTCGATGCTCATAAACTCTCCACGATTCCGACTGATCGGTCCGATTGATTACTCTGCTTTCAGCTGCTGCTGCACCTTCCACTCGGCAATGGTCTTGACCGCCAGGGTGATCAGGGCCAGAAATGCCAGCAAAGAAGCTACGGCAAAGGCAGCGGTGTAGTTGTATTCGTTGTAAAGGATCTCCACCTGCAGCGGCACGGTATTGGTCGTGCCGCGGATATGCCCGGAAACCACGGAGACGGCGCCGAATTCACCTATGGCCCTGGCGTTGCAGAGAATCACACCGTAGATGATGCCCCACTTGATATTGGGCAGGGTTACCCGGAAAAACGTCTGCAGGCCCGTAGCGCCCAGCACCATGGCAGCCTCTTCCTCGTCCCGGCCTTGTGACTCCATCAGCGGAATCAGTTCCCGGGCAATAAAGGGGAAAGTAACGAAGACTGTTGCCAGGATAATTCCCGGCGCAGCAAAGATAATCTTGATGTCATGGGCTTCGAGGAAGGGCCCCAGCCACCCCTGGCGGCCGAAGATGAGCACATAGATCAGTCCGGAAATGACCGGCGACACGGAAAAGGGCAGGTCAATCAGGGTTATGAGCAGCCCCTTGCCGGGGAAGCTGAACTTGGCAATTCCCCAGGAAGCAATCACCCCGAACACCAGGTTGAGCGGCACGGCAATGAAGGCCACCAGTAGCGTCAGCTTGATCGCCGCCAGCGTGTCCTCTTCCCGCAGCGCCGTCAGGTAGACCGACAGCCCCTTTTCAAAGGCCTGGCTGAAGACCGCTGCCAGCGGCACGAAGAGGAACAGGGTCAGAAAGCCGAGGGCAATGGCGGTCAGCAGCCAACGGACTGCCGCCGGTTCGCTCGTGCCATGGGCGGTATTGTTTGGGGATCTCATTCGGCATACCTCCTGCTCCATTTTTGAAGGAGGTTAATCACCAGCAGCATAACGAAAGACGCCCCCAGCATAACGCTGGCAATGGCCGTGGCGCCGCGGTAGTCATACTGCTCCAGCTTGGTAATGATCAGCAGCGGCGTAATCTCCGAAACCATCGGCATATTGCCGGCAATGAAGATGATGGAACCGTACTCGCCAACCCCCCGGGCAAAGGCCAGGGCAAAACCGGTCAACAGCGACGGGATGAGCAGCGGCAGAATGACTTTTATGAAGGTCTGCCAGCGATTGGCACCGAGACAGGCGGCGGCCTCTTCGATCTCCGTATCCAGCTCCTCGATTACCGGCTGCACAGTCCTGACAACAAAGGGGAGACCGATGAAGGTCATGGCTACCGTGATGCCGAGCGGCGTGAAAGCTACCTTGATGCCATGTGCCTCCAGGTGGCGGCCGATCCAGCCGTTGGCCGAATAGACCGTAGCCAGGGTGATGCCGGCCACAGCTGTCGGCAGGGCAAAGGGGAGGTCCACCAACGCATCCACCAGCCGCTTGGCCGGGAAGCGGTAGCGCACCAGCACCCAGGCGACCAGCAGCCCGAAAACGGCATTGATACCGGCGGCAGCCAGCGCTGCGCCAAAAGTGACCTTGTAGGAGGCCAGCACCCGCGGTGCAGTCACAGCAGCCACAAACTCCGGCCAGGTAAACCCGGCGGCATTGATTACCAGCGCCGACAGCGGCAGCAGCACGATCAGGCTCAGGTAGAGCAGGGTATAACCCATGGTCGGGCCGAAACCGGGCAGCACGTTATTGTTTCTGGCTGAAAATTTCACCGGAACTCCTACTTGCGACCTTCGATGATCTGATCAAAAACACCCCCATCGGCAAAATGGGTTTTCTGCGCTTTCTGCCAGCCGCCAAAAGCCTGGTCGATGGTGTAGAGTTTCAGCTTGGCCAGCTTGGTCGGGATTTTCTTGTTGATCGGCCGATAGTAATGCTT
>VEOV01000323.1 GCA_012026855.1 Geobacter sp. | reverse complement strand
GCTTTAACGAGGCCCTGCATCTCCAAACCGAATTGGATGTTCTCTATCGTGGTCCTCCAGGGAAAAAGGGCATATTCCTGAAAAACCAACCCGATGCCCTCGGTCCCGGGAAGGAGTTCCCGGCCATTGAACAGGACCTTCCCCGAGGTAATTTTCACAGATTTACTGCCTTCCGGCCCCGCGCCCAAGTAGCTGCAACAACCTCTGCATGCACGAAACAATTGCCAATTACGGCTACCCGGCTCTTTTTCTGCTCAGCTTCCTTGCGGCAACCCTCTTTCCAATCGGCTCGGAATGGCTGCTTGTTGCCATGCTTGTTCAGCGGCACGATCCGCTAATGGTGGTATGCGTAGCTACCGCCGGAAATTATCTCGGCGCCTGCACCAGTTATGCAGCCGGACTGTACGGTGGCAGATTCATCACCGAGAGGTTGCTGCGCATCAGCGACAGGGAAAGGCTGCGGGCCGAACAGCTGTTTGCCAAATATGGCAGCTGGTCACTTTTCTTTACCTGGCTGCCGATTATTGGCGACCCCTTGTGCCTTGTCGGCGGACTACTGAAAATCCGTTTTCTCAAATTTTCAATTCTGGTTGCTACCGGCAAGCTCGGGCGGTATGCTGTAGTGACGTGGCTCACTCTTAAGGGGGTACAGACTGTTGCAAGCTGAAAACAGCAAAACTCCGCAGAGAGAGATTAAGACCCTGGACAACGGCCTCAGACTGGTGGCCGTGCAGATTCCCTATCTCCACTCGGCCGAACTTGCCCTTTACATCAAAACCGGCGGCCGTAACGACCCGCCCGGAAAGCAGGGGCTGTCCCACTTCCTTGAACACATGCTGTTCAAAGGAACCAGCGACTACCCGGCTGCCAGTGACATCGAAGCTGCCTTTGAAGCCATCGGCGGATCAGTTAACGCTTCCACTGACGAGGAGTGCACCTGTTTTTTCAGCAGAGTCCACCCAAAGCACCTGCCGACAGCTGTCGCCATCCTGTCATCAATGATCCTGAGGCCTCTGCTCAACGATCTGGAAATAGAAAAACGGATTATTGCCGAAGAGGCCCTGGATGACCTGAGTGAATAAGGGGAAGAGATCAACCCCCATAATCTGGCCAGCCAGCTTCTTTGGCCGGCTCACCCTCTTGGAGAGCCTACCATCGGGCGGCTGGAGACTATTGCATCATTCACGGCAGCTGATTTGAGAAAACATCTTGCCGACTATTATCTGCCGGCAAATGCTGTGCTGGTTGCTGCCGGAAACTTCGCTGCTGCAGATTTTTTCACGGCAGCGGCTGACTGCTTTGCAGCGTGGCATGGAGGGCTTGCACCGATCGCCGCCCCGCCTGAAGTCAGTCAGACAGCACCGCAAACTGTCTTTGTTGCCGATTCCGACAGTCAGTCGCACCTGCAGCTCTCTTTCCGGGCCTTTGCCAGAAGCGACGCCAGGATCATGCCGCTGCGCCTGCTGCGCCGGATATTATGCGGCAGTGGCTCTTCACGGCTGCATCTCACACTCAGGGAGCAACTCGGCATTGTTTATTCGGTTGATGCCAACATCGCCGCCTATGAAGAAACCGGCTATTTCTCCATCGAGCTTTCCACCGGCGCTGAAAACCTCGCCACAGCCGTTAGCGAAGTGCTCCGCGAACTTGAGAATCTCGCCATTACTGAAGTTGACCCTCTGGAACTGGAAAGAGTCAAAAATATCTATAACTATGAACTTGAGTACAGCAAGGACTCCTGCTTTGAAATGCAGATCCGCTACGGCTGGGGTGAGCTGATGCAGGTGGTCAGGGAAATTGAAGAGGATATTGCCCAGTCAGCCGCACTCACCCCCAAAGACCTGAAAAGTCTGGCAAAGGAGCTGTTTGCACCGGCCAATATGAATCTCGTCGTGGTAGGTTCCTGGGGAGAAAAGGAGAAAGCGCTGGTACTTGCTGAAATGGGAAAATACAGCTCCAGCCGAGACTTGACAGCCTTAATTTGACATTTGAACTGAAAATGCTACAATTATTCAAAACAGTTCGATTGCGAGAGCCGTAGGCTCTCATTATGCCCTGGCAACCGCCCTCCTGGTTACCAGGGCGTTTTTTATTTCACCCGCCACTCTGTACCTGCAGCGCTGTCAAGCAGCTCTATCCCCATGGCATGCAGCTGGTCACGGATCTCGTCGCTCTTTTTGAAATCCCTGGCCTTTCTTGCGGCCGTTCTCTCCGCCACCAGCCGGTCAATTTCGGCGGCGTCAATGGCCAGATCCGAACTTTTACGCGCTTTCATCCGGGAGAGAAATTCGGCCGGCACGGAATCAAGCACGCCGAGAACCTTGGCAATGACGGCTATCTCTTCGCCGGCTTTTTCCAGCAGGGAGACAACCTGGGCATCAACATTCTTGGCAGCGACAACCCGGTTGATTGCCCTGACCAGATCAAAAACATGGGCAATTGCCAGAGCCGTGTTGAAATCATCGTCCATTGCCGCGCAGAAATGGCCCTGCAGGGCTTCGGTTTTCTCCTGCAACTCCGCCCTGGCATCGGCATCGTGCCCGCCAGCCGGAACAGCATTGCCGCTGGCCATCAGCTCCCGGGCCGCTGCCAGGGAACTGTAAATCCTCTCCAGACCGGCTTCGGCATCGGCCAGATTATGATCGGAAAAGTCGATCGGTGAGCGGTAGTGGGCCGACAGGAGGAAGAAGCGAAGCACCTCGCTATCGTAGCGCTCCAGAATTTCACGGATGGTGAAGAAGTTGCCAAGAGACTTGCTCATCTTCTCGGCATTGATATTGACGAAGCCGTTATGCATCCAGTAGCGAACAAAAGGTTTGCCGCTGGCAGCCTCGGACTGGGCGATTTCGTTTTCGTGGTGGGGAAAGACCAGGTCCTTGCCGCCGCCGTGAATATCAAAGGTCTCCCCCAGCAGTTTCATGCTCATGGCGGAACACTCGATGTGCCAGCCGGGACGCCCTTTGCCCCAGGGTGACTCCCAGAAAGGCTCACCAGGCTTGGCGCCTTTCCAGAGGGCAAAATCCATGGGGTTCTGCTTTCTTTCGTCAACATCAACCCTGGCACCGGCTTGCATATCATCCAGGTTTCTGCCGGAAAGCTTCAGGTAAGGTTCATATTTTTCCACGGAAAAATAGACATCGCCGTCGACCGGGTAGGCCGCCCCTTTGGCGATAAGCTTCTGCACCAGGGCGATGATCTCTCCCACGTATTCGGTCGCCTTGGGCTGGTGGGTCGGCAGCGCCAGATTAAGCCGTGCCATGTCTTCATCGAAGCTCTTGATATAGCGCTCCGAAATTACGCTGAACTCCACCCCTTCCTTGTTGGCGCGGTTGATTATTTTGTCGTCAATGTCGGTGTAGTTGCGCACATAGGTCACTTCGTAGCCGGCATGCTGCAGGTAGCGATAGACCACATCAAAGGCCACATTGGCACGGGCATGGCCGATATGGCAGTTGTCGTATACCGTGACGCCGCAGACATACATGCTGACCTTGCCCGGTTCACCCGGCTTGAACTCCTCTTTTGTCGAGGTAAGGGTATTATAGATTCTGAGCGGCATGGCAACTCCTCTCCGCGATATATTTGCACTACTCTGCAATCATTTTTTAGCATAACAGAATAAGTATGGGAAGATTTTATCCCGCAGCCATTGCTGACCGAGGGATAAATTGCTTTACAAGCTTCATCTGCTTGCAGTATATTAGCCAACTCCGGAGAGATGTCCGAGCGGTTGAAGGAGCACGCCTGGAAAGCGTGTGTACGTTTATAGCGTACCGAGGGTTCGAATCCCTCTCTCTCCGCCAGTAAAAATTCCAGTTGTTTTTTTTGCGGGCAGAGCTGATAGCTGGGTCCTGCGCAACGGCAGGTTATGAACCCCGTCAGGTCCGGAAGGAAGCAGCGGCAGTAACTGATACGTGTGCCGCAGGGTAACCCAGCTATCATCCCTGCCCGTAATATTTTTCCACTCTTTATCGCCGGTTTCCCTGCATCCAGACAAAGGATTCTGCGTGTCATACCTTGTTCTCGCCCGTAAATGGCGGCCTCAGACCTTTAGTGACCTTATCGGTCAGGAGCATGTCAGTCAAACCCTCAAAAATGCCATCGATACAGGCAGGGTCGCCCATGCCTTCCTGTTCACCGGCGCAAGGGGGGTCGGCAAGACCAGCTCTGCCAGAATTCTTGCCAAAACCCTCAACTGCGAACAGGGGCCGACAACCGAACCGTGCAACAGCTGTCCTGCCTGCAAGGAGATAACTGAAGGCAATTCGGTTGATGTCTTTGAAATTGACGGCGCCTCCAACAACGGAGTCGACGAGATCCGGGAGCTGCGGGACAACGTCAAGTATCTGCCCTCCCATTCCCGCTACAAGATTTTTATCATCGACGAAGTCCACATGCTCTCCAACAGCGCCTTCAATGCGCTCCTCAAGACCCTTGAAGAGCCGCCACCCCATATAAAGTTCATTTTTGCCACCACCGAGCCGCACAAGGTCCCCATTACAATCCTGTCACGCTGCCAGCGCTTCGATTTCAAGCGAATCCCGCTGACCATGATCGTTGCCAGGCTGCGTTACATCATCGATCAGGAGCAGGTAAGCATGTCAGATGCTGCCCTGACCATGGTCGCCAGAAAGGGTGACGGCAGCATGCGCGACTCCCTCTCCACGCTCGACCAGGTACTTGCCTTCTGCGGCGAGAAGGTCGACGACGCGGCGGTGGTTGCCATCCTGGGGGTAGTCGCCCGCCAGCTGCTTCTGGAAGTGGTGCGCCTCGTCATCGCCCGTGACACCTCGGGACTTATGGCCCTTGTTGCCCAAGTCGACGCTTCCGGCTGCAACATGCGCAATTTCTGCAACGAACTGATTGTCCAGATGAGGGCACTGCTGCTGCTCAACAGCGCCCCGAAAAGCGCCGATCTGCTCGATCTTTCCGAGCTGGAGCTGCAGGAGTCGCTGCAGCTGGCACAGAACTGCGATCTTGTCACCCTGCAGCGTTTCATCTCCATTCTGCTCAAGGCCGAGGGAGAAATGGCGCACTCGTCCTTTGGCAGGCTGCTGCAGGAAATGGCCCTGATAAGAATGGCAACCATCTCTCCGGTTGTCACTGTTGATGAACTGCTCGGCAAGCTTAATGCTCTGACGGCCGGCGGCAGTAATGCGCCCCTCGCTGCCGACCCCTCACCGGTGAGTTACCGGCCGGCTGCACAGCGAGCCCAGGCCGGCAGCCAGAACTCAGTGCCCAGGACAGCCGCGCCAGTCACACCCAGAGAGACTGCCCCTGCGGCAAATCATGATACTGCAGATTCAAAGCGCAGCTGGCAAGGTTTCGTCGCCTTTGCCAAAGCCAGACGACCGATGCTCGGCACCAAACTGGAGAAGGCAAGTCCGCTGCAGACGGTCGATAATGCCCTGAAGATCGGCTATCACAAGGGGACCCTTGAACTGACCATGATGCAGGAGGAGGAAAGTCGCAAGCTGCTGCTAGAGCTTGCCGCAGAATATTTCGGCACCGCGATGACTGTCACCATTGTCACCTTGAATGGCTCAGAGGAGTCTTTACCACAGTCCATCGCTGAAAAAAAGAGTGCTGAATCCGCCAGGTCAGAACAAGAGCTGAGAATTGCCGTTGAAAATCATCCGGCGGTTAAAGCCACCATGTCAATTTTCGGCGGCGAGATCGTTTCCATGAAAAAGGCGTGATATTTAGAACGCAGTTCTATAAATTCGAAATTCAGCAGCACTAAAAAAACCGGGAGAGGAGATTTTGATGTCAAAAGGTCTGGCAGGTATAATGAAACAGGCGCAGATGATGCAGCAGAGAATGGCCAAACTTCAGGAGGACGCCGCTAATCGCACGGCTACGGCCGCTTCAGGCGGAGGAGCTGTCACCGCCGTTGTTTCCGGCAAAAACCAGTTGATTTCCCTCACAATTAAGAAAGAAGCCGTTGATCCTGAGGACGTTGAAATGCTCCAGGACCTTGTTGTTGCAGCTGTTAACGAGGCTCTTGCCAACGTCCAGGCCGAGATCGGCCAGGAGATGAGCAAGGTCACCGGCGGCATCAGCATCCCAGGGCTTTTCTGACAGATCGAATTACCGGCCTGCTGCTGACATAATTTTATTTTCACCAAAACAGCCGGTTTAACTAATGTTCAACTGGCTGTTTCTGTATGTGAAGCGCTTTTGAAATATCAATAAATTTCTTGTAGTTAGACTAAATTTATTTTAAATAAAATATTTCAGCAGCGCTATAATTCAAAAAATGTTTTATATTTACGGGAAAATATGCTACATAATTCGCCATCTTTGACAAGACTTGTCGGTGAGTTGAAAAAGCTGCCGGGCATCGGCGAGAAGACTGCCTTACGGCTGGCCTTCAGCCTGCTCCGCTCGCGCTCCGACATCAACTCTCTGGCAGAGGCGCTACTGGAGCTGAACAGCAGGGTCAGATTCTGCTCCAGCTGTTTTTCCATAACTGAAGACGATCCCTGTGCCATCTGCAGCGGTGAGAGAGACGATTCAATTCTCTGCGTTGTGGAAGAGCCCCAGGATCTTATTGCCATTGAGCGCAGTGGTGCCTTCCGGGGCAGATACCATGTGCTTCATGGCGTTCTGTCGCCACTTTCGGGGGTTGCCCCCGATGACCTTAAAATCGTGGAGCTCTTGCGTCGGCTCGACGTACTGCCGATTAAAGAGGTACTGTTGGCAACTAACTTTACTGTCGAAGGGGAAGCCACCTCCCTCTACCTTTCCAGGCTCCTGCGGACAAGGGGCTTGAAAATAACCCGTCTGGCTCACGGCATCCCCATAGGCAGTGACCTGGAATTTGTCGATTCAGCAACCCTGCAAAGGGCGCTGCAATCAAGAAATGAAGTATAGCTTCATCAACAAAACTCATACGGCACTCGTACCCAACAAAATAAGGAGGCAGTAAATGAGCAAGAAGATGGTAACTATTGACGGCAACACAGCCGCCGCCCACGTTGCACACGCAACCAACGAAGTTATTGCCATTTACCCGATTACGCCATCATCGGTAATGGGTGAAATCTCGGACGTCAAAAGCGCCATGGGAGAGAAGAATATCTGGGGCAACATCCCGACTGTTGCCGAGATGCAATCCGAGGGTGGCGCTGCCGGTGCAGTTCACGGCGCACTGCAGGCAGGAGCGCTGACCACGACATTCACTGCCAGCCAGGGTCTGCTCCTGATGAGCCCCTACATGTTCAAGATAGCATGCGAGCTGACCTCCTCTGTTTTCCACGTCTCTGCCCGTGCCTTCGCTGCCCAGGCACTCTCCATCTTCGG
>VEOV01000051.1 GCA_012026855.1 Geobacter sp. | reverse complement strand
TTCTCCACTTTCTTGACGAAATCCAGATTCATCGTTTCCGCGGAGAGGGTCATTTTGGAATTTTTGGTCTGAGTCATGCTAACCCTTCGTAATTTAGACTAATTATTGACATGGTTTACATATAGCAAAAGCTTTGCCACAAATAACAGGGCGGGATCACCAGCTTAATGATACTGGGATTCTACTGCGAATTGGTAACTTGTTGAAATTATGAGATTGCTGTTTACGGTATCCGGGGGAGCGTGGCACTGAGCCGTCGGGTAATTAGGGCGCTTGAGAGATATTTTGGGGAATTGCGCCACAGCTGCGGCGAATTGCCTCATGAAAATAAGCATTACTGACTAAGTTTGTGAGGAAAATGTCCCTATTTTCTACATCGCTTGCAGAATTGCCGTAAAGCGCACAGTTTCAAAGTTCCTGTAGTACGTCACTCCGCTTTTTGCGGTATTCGTCGTCACTGATCAGTCCCTTGTTTTTCAGATCGTTCAGGATGGTAAGCCTCTCGGCAACAGTCAGAGGGGATCTGGCCGGTGGATTCGAACTGCTCGGCGCCGGATGCTCCGGTGACCTCTCCTCTGCCGGTTGCCAGGAGATATCTGCGCTGACCCAGTCTTTGCGGAAAAGGGTGATGCCTGGCGACTTAGCTGGCAGCTGCAGCCGCCACTCACCCGCTTTACTTGCCAGTCTGCTCCCCGGGGTAAATGGATCCAGCCGACGATCAGCTCTTTCATTTACCCTATGGTGGGCAAGGCCAATGATCAGGTTATAGCGGCCATCTTTGATAAAAAACCTGCCAGTGGTGACCAACGGCTGCCTGGTAAGGCCTGCCAGTGCTGAATAGAGGCCGATTATGGCAAAGGTGACATCCTCATCTGCGGTAGCCTGCTGCAACCCCTGTTGCAGATAAGGGGCCATGGTCTGGAGAGATTCCTTGGTGAACAGCGGAGTCGTTTCACTGGCTGCCGTTGGTTGCAATTTTATGGCACCCAGCAAAGCCAAGATACTGGCAATTTCGATTTTTGCCGGGTGATTATTGACTTCTTTTTCACCGGCAGCTGACGATTCCCGCGGTTCAAGCGCCACAAACTGATCCCGGCTCTCCCAGAGAGTGCGACGCTCTGCGGCAATGAGTTGGGTTGCACTGCTGAAAGCAATGCTCAGGATTACGACTGAAGTCAGCAGAAATTTCAAGAGCTGGTCGGTTTGGCGAATCATGGTGAGCCTCCTGCAGTAGGATTGTACCAAGTATACAATATATTCTGGCAAGTAGTCTGCTAAGGAAGAAGAGGGCGGATTTCAGATGTCAGCTGCTCAGGATCTGAAATCCGCCCGGTAAACGAATCAAACTGAATTGATGTGTGCCTAAAACATCAAAACGGCAGTTTCCCATATCCCAGGAGCCCAATGGCAGGTACGAAGAGGCAGGTGAAGCTCAACCCCAAGAACATCCAGGCAGCCACTTTGGCGCTGATTTTTCCATAAGTTACACCGGTAACGGTAAAGCAGATGACTACAAAAGTGACACACATGAAACCAAGGTAGGGGACAACGTCGATAATGGTTTTACCGTCCGGTTTTACGCCGCCGCCGGTAAGATAGAGTACAGCATAGGCAGCGCAAATGATGCCGACTACCAGAGCGCCGTTGCCAACGGTACGCATATCTTCTATGCCGGTAAGCAGGACGTGGGCGGTTTGCAGGTAGAGCACGCCGAACACGAACAGAAGACCACCGGTGAACGGGTCTTTGAAAAGAGCCGTCTGAAGAAGCGCGCCGATAACAACCAGTGTTCCCACAACGGCAGTGACGAAACCGGTGCTTTTTGCCTCACCGGAACCAAGGAACAGCAGACCGACCGGGACCCACATCATGCAGATTAACAGCAAAAGTGCCAATGTCATTTGAGTTCTCCTTTGAGCAGTAAATTCTTAATGCCGGATGGTTATCATTCGGCTGTTGTCGGATCGATAATCGTATGAATTTCTGAAATGCTGTTGGCAGGGAAGCCACCCTGTTCAGCATGCTTCATCACAAGCTCCTTGTTTGGAGCAATGTAGATACAGTAGATCTTGTTGTCGGTGACATAACTCTGCACCCACTGGATCTGGGGACCAAGCCCCTGCAAGACGCTGCATGACTTTTGGGATATGTTTTTGAGGTCGGCAGGCGGGATTGCGCCAGCGCCTGGAATCTCCCGTTCGATAACATATTTGGGCATGACATATCTCCTTTGGGTCAGGAGGCATTGCTGCCTCCATTCCGATGTAGGCTACCAATAAAACATGGTGCCGATGGCAACACTGTTGGAATCCTGTTTGGCGTTGTCTTGCCAGGTGTTACGGGCAAAGCTGTATTCAGCGACGAATTGGGTGAACTTGTTAAAGTTGTACGCGACGATTGCTGAAACTGCTTCCTGCTTTTCCATCGGCACATAGGCTCCAGCGCCGCTATTTGCTTTGTCGTAGGCGCTTTTATTCTGGGCGCTCTGGCCATAGTTGACGCCGAGCTTTACGTCAGGTGGCAGCTTGTAGGTTGCCTGGGCAAGGAAACCGTACTGGGTTCGCTCCTTACCGGCAGCATCAACTGCTGATGATCCCCAGGCGCCTTGCAGTGCAGCATCCTGCACGCTGATCATGCCGAGACCTTCACCGGCGTAACCAGAGACCAGCAGTTCGGTGTTGCCGAATCCGGCACTGGCGCCAGCGGCGCCCCCAATCGAATGGTTATCTTCGCCTGGACGGGCAGCAGCTGTTTTGCTGCGGGTAGCACCCTGATACAAACCGGATGCCCATGCCTGTATTTTTGTGTCTCCACTGACTGTGGCATAAGAGATTTCGGTTTCAAGACGGGGTGTAGCGGTCTTGGCTGTGTACTGGTCGATTTTGTAAGGCTCGGCGATGCTGACAGCAACCTTGACGCCGTTAAGATCCGGAGTGGTGTAACGGATTTGCGGCCCGAAGTTGGTGTAGAGGTAGCCATAACCGATATGTCCCAGCGTTGTTGATGTGCCTGGCGCCGGCACAACCCCTGCTGTCAGGAGAGTCATGTCGGTGAGAATATTTTTGCCCTGGTAAAGGTTAAGGGCGCGACCTGCCAGCAGCTCGCCGTACTTGCCCTTGGCTGTATAAAAGAATTCACGGAAGTCCGTATTGGGATTGACATCGAATCTGTTGCTCTGGCCACCGCTGTTCTGAATACTTGGATAGATGCCGACGCGTACGGTGGAATCGACACCATTGGTTGTCGGCGCCTTGACATTAAAGGCGATTACCGACGGCAACAGACCAACTGTTACTCCGAAATTCTGATAGGTATCATTGGTGCCGTTAAGAAGTGTTGCGAATCTGTTGCCGGCTGGTGCTGCGCTGGTTGACTGATAGACAGAGAAAACATCAACGATACCGTCTGTGCTCAATTGCCAGCCGTTTTCTCCACCGATGACAAAGGCTGCATTGGCCGACGGAATTGCTGCAACTGCTGTCAGCAGGAATGCAGCTGATACGGTTAATTTCTTCATTCTCATCCCCCTGTTTGACTGCAATGGGTATAGTTACCCCTTGCAGTGTGGTAGTAATTAAATTGCGGTTTAAATGTCGTGCATGCTACATCGACGCCCGGCGCGTCTTTCGCTTTGCCAGCTCGTCATTGCAACTGCAATGCCATTAATTAAACAATATTCTTCCTGATAGAACCCGAAAGCGGCAAAGTTTTATGTTATTGGCAAGTCACAGTAATTATTGAACAAATACCTTTTTAGCGGATGTGGAAGGGCAGAAGGTCGTCGTGGAAAAAGCGGGGAGTTTAACTACATTGTGGATAAATCTCCCACCACAGCCAAGTTTTTGCTAAAATATAATGAAAGAAGTGAGCAGGGTTGTTTTTGAGGTGGAGTGGAGTAGAACCATGTTTGCTTGGGCATGACTATTGCTAGTCCGTAAAGTGGCTCTGGCTATGGGATGGTAGCAATAGAAGACCCTTAATGGTGCAAATGAATTTCTCTGAGGGGAAAATGGATAACACTAAGGAAGGCATGCATCACTGTAAGTTCGAAGTGCCGGAAATAATTTTCGGTCGTGGTCTGCTCAGCCAGATCGGGGTTTGTGCCCGTCGCCTCGGAGGGCATAAAGTTTTTCTGGTCAGCGATCAGGGGCTCTTTGATGCCGGTTGGGTGGATAAGGCGCTCAAGTATATCATGGAAGCCGGTCTGGAAGTTGTTCTCTATGATGGCATTACTTCAAATCCGAAAGACCATGAGGTTACCCGCGGCGCCCTTGAATATGTCCGGCAGGGTGCGGATGTTATCGTCGGTCTTGGCGGGGGCAGTTCCATGGACGCTGCCAAGGGGATTGCCATATTGGTGTCGAATGGTGGCCGGATTCAGGATTATGTCGGTCCGGATAGTATTATCAGGCCGCTGCCGCCTCTGGTGCTCTGCCCGACAACCTGCGGTACCGGTTCCGATGTCTCCCAGTTTGCCATCATCAACGATACTGAACAGCGTTGCAAACTGACGATCATGAACCGTTGTGTGGCTCCTGATATCAGCCTGACTGATCCGGATATTCTGGCAACACTGCCGGAAGAATTTGTCTGCACTACTGCCACTGACGCTCTCAGCCACGCATTGGAGGCGTTTTTTTCAGTCGCCTCGACTTCACTGACCGATGTGCATGCCATTAAGGCGTTGCGTCTGGTTTCCCAGAGCATGGTGGCTGCGGTCAGGGAGCATCGGCCTGAAGATCTGGAGAATCTTGCCAGAGCCAGTCTCCATGCCGGCATGGCTTTTTCCAACTCACTGCTCGGCATCGTCCATGCTCTGGCCCATCCTATCGGGGGGCTGTATGACGCCAACCACGGCAGTATCAATGCAATCCTGCTGCCGGAAGTGATCAAATACGACATACCGGTTGTTGCCGAAAAACTGCCGGAACTTGCCTGGGGATTGGGCCACCGTGCCGATGGTTCGGCAGATAATGCCGCTGAAATTGTGGAGGAACGGCTTGACGCCATGCTGGAGGCTGCCAGGGCTCCCCGTAGTCTGCGAAGTATTGGGGTAAAGAAAGAAGACCTCCCTGAGCTTGCCAAAAAGGCGCTGAAAGATGTCTGCATTGTCACCTCCCCAAGGCAGGCCGATGAAAAGGATCTACTGGCATTACTGGAAAGGGCATTCTAAATGGCTGAGGCCAAACGGACAAAGGTTGATGAACTGGCTCTTGAGCGGTTGCTGGGCCTGGAAAGCTCGAAGATCGGCTTTTATTCCGATGTCAAGCAGAAGGTTCATGAGCTGGAAGCGGCCAACCTTGGGCTCAGGATCAAGACCGGTGAGTTGCAGGCCGTTTTTAATGCCATCAGTGATCCGGTCGTAATCTACGACCATGAAGGCTGCGTGCAGCACCGTAATCGAGTTGCACCTCTGCTCTTCCCTGAAGAGACGGTTCTCGGCATGGCGTGCCGAGAGCTTTTTCATCCCCAGTCTGAATCAGATCCAATGAACTGTCCGGTCGAACAGGCTCTGCATGGTAACAACTCCCAGATATCCTTCTCTTTTTCATCTGGAGACAGAGACACGCGCTATTTTGATGTTACCGCCACCCCCATAGACGATCTCAACGAGAAGACCCGGGCGCTTGTTTTTATCCGCGATGTGACCGACAAGCGCCTCAATGAATTGCAGCTGCTGCAGGCCGAAAAACTCTCCAGCATCGGCATGCTTGCCGCCGGCGTGGCCCATGAAATCAATAACCCGCTCACCTCGGTTGCCGGCTACTCTGAGGCGTTACTGAGACGGTTTCGTGATGAACCGGATCTAGACGATGACAACCGGCTCCAGGATTTCAAAAAATATCTGGAAATTATTATCCGGGAGTCTTATCGCTGCAAGGGGATAATCGACAGTCTGCTCAGTTTCAGCCGGAAATCAGATGGCGCCGTTGGCCCGGTAAATCTGAACGGGATATTTAATGAAGTACTTGAACTTGTTCGTCATAAAGCCCGCAATGAAAAGATAGAACTGCGGGAGAAGCTGCAGCCTGATTTGCCGTTGTTCATGGGTGATGCATCCGGTCTGCGGCAGGTTTTTCTCAATCTGATCATGAACGCGTTGCAGTCTATTGATGGTTACGGTGTTGTGGAAATAGAAACAACTTTGCAGGAAGATAAATTTATTACTGCCACAATCAGTGACAGCGGTTGCGGCATGCTCCCTGCAGTGCTGGAACAGATATGGGAACCGTTCTTTACCACTAAGGCGGTGGGGAAAAATGTTGGCCTTGGTCTGGCAGTCAGTTACAACATCATCAAGCGGCATGGCGGTGAGATTTTCGTGGAAAGCAAGGTGGGTAAGGGATCTAAATTCATTGTGAGGCTTCCGCTATGACAGTAGTGCCGGCTCGAAAAGAAGCGAAAATACTGATTGTTGAAGATGAAAGGCCGCTTCGGGAGCTTCTTGAAATAGAACTGGCACGGAGCGGTTACAAGGTAGGCTCGGCTCCTGATGGCGAGACCGGCTTGATAAAATACCGGCAGGAGGCCTTTAACGTCGTCCTGCTTGACATGAAGATGCCCGGCATGGATGGAGTGGAAGTGCTCAAGCAGATGCGCTCCGAGTCCATTCTACCGGAGATTATTGTCTTCACCGGTCACGGCACTATCGAGACCGCTGTGGAATGCATCAAGCAGGGGGCTTACGATTATCTCACCAAACCGGTAAAGCTGGATGAGCTGGAGATGGTGATCGACAAAGCCTATGAAAAGAACCGGCTCCGCTATGAAAACATCAACCTGAAACTTGAAATCAATAAACTGGATCAGCACCGCATTGTCGGCAAAAGCCAGGTTATCCAGAAGGTATTGGAAACCGTGAGACGCTTCGGCCCGACTGATGAGCATGTGCTGATCTGCGGTGAGAGCGGCGCCGGCAAGGAGCTGTTTGCCCGTGCAGTGCATGATGACAGTCACCGGGTTAACAAATCCTTTGTCACGGTCAACTGTGGCCGGTTGAACGTCAATACTGCCGAAAGTGAACTGTTCGGCCATGTTCAGGGGGCCTTTACCGGCGCCAACAAGGGGCGGGCCGGACTGTTCGAGCTGGCTGACAACGGCACCCTGTTCATGGATGAAGTTTCGGAAATGCCTCTGGATGTCCAGGTAAAGCTGCTGCGCATCCTGGAGACAGGCACGTTCCGCCGCATGGGGGGCAACCACGATATCAGCGTCAATGTTCGCTTTGTCTTTGCCTCAAACAAGAATCTGGAGGATTGTGTCAGCCGGGGTGAATTCAGGGAGGATCTGTTTCACCGTATCAACCTGCTGCAAATAAACATACCCCCGCTGCGGGAAAGGCCGGAGGATATCATTCCGCTTTCCTATTATTTCCTTAAATCATCCAATGACAGTGGCCCGATCAACTGGGAGATCACCCCGGAAACCATGGCCGCCCTCTGTGCCTACTCCTGGCCAGGTAACGTCCGGGAGCTGCGTAACACCATCCGTCGTGCCAGTATCCTGGCGAGTGAACCGATAATTACCGTGGATCTGCTGCCGTTCGCCCCGCCCCGGATTTACGCGCAAGCGGCTCCTCAGGTCGCTGCAGATGCGCAGATCATGCCTCTCTGGGTTATTGAACGGGATCATATTCAACAGGTGCTGGAGAAGGTGGAAGGGAACAAAAGCCGGGCAGCCAAGGTGCTGGAAATTGATCGCAAGACCCTCTACACTAAGCTGGAGCGGTTCGGCCTGGAGCAGTAGCCGGCATGCTGGAGAATAAAATGGAATTCACCGACTCATATGGCAGGAATATCAACTATTTACGGTTATCGGTGACCGACCGTTGTAATATGCGTTGCGTTTACTGCATGCCTGCTGAAGGGGTTCAGCTCTGCAGCCATAATGATGTGCTCAGCTACGAGGAGTTGCTGCAGATTGCTCGAGCAGCGGTGGCCAATGGCATCGAAAAGATCAGGGTCACCGGTGGCGAGCCACTGGTACGCAAAGGGATTATCTACTTTCTGCAGCAACTGGCAGCTATTTCCGGGCTCAAACAGCTTGTCCTGACCACCAATGGCCTGGCTTTGCCGGAGATGGCTGCAGAGCTGCGTCGGGCTGGAGTGCAGCGCCTTAATATCAGTCTGGATTCGCTGCAGCCGGATACTTTTGCCGCCATAACCAGGGGCGCCGACCTGAAGCGGGTGCTGGCCGGGATTCAGGCAGCCGAGCAGGCCGGCTTTCCGGTCAAGATTAATATGGTGGTCATGCGTGGCATTAATGACACCGAAATACTGGATTTCGCCGCCTTGACCTTGGAGAGGCAGATTACGGTCCGTTTCATCGAATACATGCCGTCGCTTCGCTCTGAAGATTGGCAGTCACGGGTCGTTTCCGGCGAATCGATCCTGGAGCAGATCGGCCAGCGCTACAGTTTCACCACCGAGGGACGGGATGGTCTTGCCGGACCGGCCCGCGGTTTCCGTATCAACGGGGCAGCCGGCCAGATCGGCATCATTACGGCGGTCAGCGGCCATTTTTGCGAAGATTGCAACCGTATCAGGGTGACATCATCAGGCCGGGTGCGGGGCTGTCTCTTCTCTGACGACGGGCTAGATCTCAAACCTTATCTGGCGAGTGGCGATCAGGATGGCCTCGAAGCAGCCCTGCGCAGGGTGGTTGCCTGCAAACCCAGACAGCATGAGCTTGCAGGAGAGGAACAAAATTACAGCACCTTTGCCATGGCAGCAATCGGCGGGTGACCAGGGGATTAATATGTCAGCTTCTGTAGTCGCAGTCTGTATCAGTCAGAACAAGGGTGAACGAAAGACCCCGGTAGAGTCCATCGAGCTGCGCGAAAATCATGGTGTGGTGGGCGATGCCCATGCCGGTGACTGGCATCGTCAGGTGAGCCTGCTTGCCATTGAGAGTATTGCCAAGATGCAGGCGCTGGGACTGGATGTTACCACCGGGGATTTTGCCGAAAACATCACTACCAGCGGGATCGAGCTGGTGACGCTGCCGGTCGGCACAAGGCTGTCTCTGGGGGAGACGCTGCTTGAGGAGCCACAGATCGGCAAAGAGTGGCATACCCGCTGCGCCATATACTACCAGGCAGGCGACTGCGTCATGCCCAAAGAGGGTATTTTTGCCAGAGTGCTTAAGGGTGGGGTCGTTCTGCCCGGAAGCAGCGTCGAAATAGTTGCCTGAGCCGCTGTCTGTACAGCTGAAAATGACAACTGGGGAAAAATTACCCAGTGCAGATTTTAAATCGAATTTATCTCCCCCTCGGCGGTACTGAGCGGGGACTGTTTCTCCTCAAATAAACCGTAATTTCCATGTTTATCCTGCTTACTGCCTCTTTTCTTGTGCAAACTCAAGGTTTAATGGGGAAAATCGCTACAGTGAGTAATATCGCTACAGCCCTGAGGGCTGTCTCTGGCGCCTTTACCTGTCGCCCCGGCTTTGAGCCAGGAGGTTAATCCCATGTCTGTCGCCGCACAGGCTGCACTGCGAGCTCTTCGCGAGGCCGGTCTGCACACCCCGCGCATTATTACCATGGCAATCACCGGAGCCTGCAACCTGACGTGCGAACATTGTCTGGTGGAGGCAGGGGAGGAGCGCAGTGCCGGCCATGTCCCGGAGCGGACGCTGCGGCGGCTCCTGACCGAATTTGTTGAGCTGGAAGGTGAAGCGGTCTGTCTGACCGGCGGAGAACCGCTCTGCCATCCTGGCTGGTTGCGGCTGCTGCAGTTTGCCCGCTCACTTGGCATGGAAACAGTGGCCATACAAACAAACGGCCTGCTCTGGACAGCTGACGATGTGACGGCGCTCAGGGAGCTGGATTTCCCCGGTCTTACGCTGCAGATCAGCCTGGACGGGGC
>VEOV01000042.1 GCA_012026855.1 Geobacter sp. | reverse complement strand
TTGCCGACTTTGACGATGGTGTTTTTGGGATGGAAATCCCGGGAGACCAGCTTGTATGGTTTGGAGACATGGATCACCTGGCTGACACCGGGCAGGTCGCGGATGGTGGTGTCATCCACATAACCCTTGTTGCCGAGCACGCCGATGGCGGTCCGCTCACCCCCGGGAATCGGCGCGGCAATCAGCCCCATGGCGGTGACTGCTTTGGTGATGGCTTCAATCTGTTTGGTTGTGGCTTTATGGTGCATGACGATGAGCATGGCAATACCTCACTAACGGTTGAATTTATCAACAATAGCAGGCTCTTGCAGGGGGGTCAATCATTGAGCCTGTTAGACGTTGCTTTTTCGTTCCGTTCAGGTAAGATAACGGCCTGAAGGAGCCTGATATGCGTCTCAAGGATGAACAGATCAACCGGCTTGGCGAGAAGATTCTCAACGACCTGACAGTCGCCGGCGAGGTTGTGTTTAAGGGGGAGAGAGGGGCGGCGCTGGCTGCCATCAAGGCCGCCATCACTGCCGACCTGCTGGCAGAGGAGTCGCTGGAGCGGGATGCCGAGCGGATCCTCAACGAGAACCTGAAGGGCCTGGGGCGCGCTGCCGTGGAGATTGACCGCCACAGGATGCTGCGGATGATCAAGGATAAACTGGCGAAAGAGAGAAAGATAATTCTATGACTGTTTCCGAAGACCGCATTTCTCATCTGGCCCACAAGGTCATCGACAGCCTCTGGAAAAGCGACCTGGTCGATTTCCCGGAAGAGCCCCGCTCGCTGCTGCGGGTCAAGTCAGCCATTGCCGACTTCTTTGCCGCTGATGAAGAGATCGACCAGGCTGTGCGCCGCAAACTGGCTTCCTACAGCCAGAAAAAGCTTCCCGGCAGCCGTGAGTACGAGATTCTGTACCGGAAATTTTATGAAGAAGAGGTTGCAAGGAGAAGATGACCATGTCGCGCAATTACCTCAGGCTGCTCTCTTTGCTGCTGCTCCTGCTGCTCTTGTCCGCCTGTTCTTCTTCAAGGGTTACCCATTCATCTCCTGCCTTCAATATTGCCACTAACCAGAAAATGCTGCCGATCATGCCGTTCACGGCAACTCTCGTGCCGCCACAGCTTTCCGAAGCTATCTTCAATGATTTTGTCGATGGCATGAACGAAAATCAGGCCAAAGCCGGGTTCTCCTGGTTCGGCATTGTCAAGGACGATATCGCCGCCCTGGAAAAGGTGCTCCCCCAGTCTCATATCTTTATCAATGGCGAGATCTGGAGTTACATCGAGAATGCCGGTTGCTGCTCGACCGAGCTGCGGATCAAATCCAGGATCAGAATATACCGGCTGCTTTCCCGGGAACTTCTCTGGGAAGCGGAATTCCCCCTGGAGCGCTTTTTTGAGCACGACAACTCGACACTTGCCGTTGAGCGGACCAAACTCGGCAAAAGCCTCACCGTCGCAATGATCAAGGAAACCGTCAAGGCGCTTCAGGGCGCCAAAAGAATTGTGGTCGAATAACTTCCTGCTGACTGCTGTCAGCCGTACCGGCAACCATCGCGGCTGCAGATCTTTTCTTGAGAAGGGCTTTCCCCAACCATGGAACCAGTTTTTAAAACCGTAGAGGTGGCGATTCCGCTCCCTCTGGAGCAGACCTTCAGCTATGGCGTCCCCTCGGGCATGGCTGGCGTCTGTGCCGGGAAACGTGTCCTCGTCCCCTTCGGCAGACGGACTGTGACCGGCTTTGTGCTGGGGGAGTGCTCGGGAAGTTTCAGAGGCGACACCAAAGAGATTATCGAGCTGCTCGACCGGGAGGCTTT
>VEOV01000357.1 GCA_012026855.1 Geobacter sp. | reverse complement strand
GCACCGGGCTGAACGGCGGTTCCAACGCCAGCTGCAGCGCCACCCAGGCTGGCGGCATCGTCCACAAAAGCAGCGATGGCGGCGCCAACTGGACCCCTGGCAAAACCGGCCTCGGTTTCAACAACCCCTCCCATGCGCTTCTTGTCTCACCGTCCTATACCAGCGACCATACCCTGACGATTGGAGCCAATTACGGCATCTACCGCAGCAGCGACAGTGGTGACAGCTGGGCACAAGTACTCAGCACGTACAACGTCACATCATTGGCGGCATCGCCGGCTTATGCCACGGACCATACCCTGTTCGCCGGAGCCTACCTGAGCGGCTTCTACAAGAGTACCGATTCCGGGATTAACTGGGTCCAGAGCAACACCGGTCTGGGCAACACCATGGTCTTCTCTCTGGCAGTGTCGCCAGCCTTTGTCACCGACCAGACCATTTTTGCCGGCCTCTACGGCAAGGGGGTATACAAGAGTACCGACAGCGGCGCCACCTGGAGTTCTGTCAATACGGGGATTGACACCCTGCATGCCAACTCCCTGGCCATCTCGCCCGCCTTTGCCACAGACCAGACCATTTACGTCGCGACATCAGATAACCATCTCTACCAGAGCTTTAACGCCGGAGTTTCCTGGCACCTTGCCGATAGCGGAATTTCCGGCACGATCTCTTCGATCGCCATTTCTCCTGCCTTTGTCAGCGACCAGACACTGTTCGCCGCTACCTCCAACGGCACCTTTAAAACGACCGACAGCGGCAACTCCTGGACCCGGGTACACACGGCATCTTCCAGTAATCCGGTAATTTCCCCGGCCTATGCCACTGACCACACAGTGCTTTTCACCGTCTACGGCGGCAATGTCTACCGGAGCAGCGATGGCGGCAGCAGCTGGAGTCCGTCAAACTCAGCTTTTGACGTCGGCCGAAAACAGCTGACGACCCTGGCAATCTCACCGGCCTTTGCCAGCGACCATACCGTCTTCACTTCTACTTACCTGGCAGGTCCCTATATTATCTCTGGCGGCCCCGTATCTTTCGGCAGCATCCAAACTGGGACCACCTCGGCAAGCCGGCAACTGACCATAACCAACGGCTATGGCATGTTCGGCGATGCCAACCTGGCCATCAGTTCCATATCCCTGTCCGGCACAAATGCACCACTGTTCAGTGTATCGCCCGGCAGTTGCGGCAGCCTGACGCCGGTCATCGTACCAGGCGCTTCCTGCAGCGTCGATATAACCTTTGCCCCCGATACTGTAAGCAGCAAGAGCGCTGCCTTGCAAATTGCGAACAATGACCCGCAAAGTCCTACTCAAAGCATCACTCTCTCCGGCACCGGTGTAATGGTCTCATCGTCTATCACTACGCCGACCAGCGGAACCTTTACCAACGCCACCAGTGTCGTGGCAACCGGCACCGCCACCTGCAATGGCTGCACGGTTTCCCTGGTGGAAGTCTCCGCCGATGGTGGAGCTACCTGGCAGTCCGCCAGTGGCACCACCTCGTGGAGTGCAAGCGTTCCTGTGACAATAGCCGACAGCTACACCATCAGGAGCCGGGCCACTACCAGCACCGGCATTGTTGAAACAGCAGGAATGGGAATTACCATCAACGTTGAGCGCACCCCGCCGGCCACTTCCATATTGCCAACTGGCGGCACTTACAGTTCAGCTCAAAGCGCTACCCTCACCTGCAACGATGTAGGCAGCGGCTGCTCTGCCATCTATTACTGCCTCGGTACCGGCTGCACGCCCTCTTTGCCATACAGCGACACCATAAGCGTCAATGCATCCACTGACCTCAGGTACTACTCCACGGACATCGCCGGTAACAGCGAAACAATTCAAACCGCAACTTATACCATTTCTCCGTTGCCGGGAGATCTGGTAACCAGTGGCGACCTTTATGGCGGCATTTCCATGAATTCCCTCGGGGAGATCGTCTGGGGTCAGAACCTGTACGATCAGGGAAGCTGGTCAACCCAACTCTACTCCTCGCTGCGTGGTCAGATTACCAACCCGCCTGGGAGCCTTGAAACTCCGGCCATCAACAGCCTTGGCGACATGGTCTGGGTTGAGAACGGCAACACCTTGCGGGGAACAATCGGAGGACAAACGGTCACTCTGGCCACGACCCCGTTCTGGTTCAACGGAGTCGACATCAACAACCGTGGTGAGGTGGTTTGGAGCCAGTGTGACGGCAACAGTAACTGCCAGATTTTCTCCAGCGTACGCGGGCCGCTGACCGCAAATGATGCGCGATACAACCTCCCTCATATCAACAACCGGGGCGACATCGTCTACAGTAAATTAGACCAAGCAGCGCAGTCGACAAATCAAATCTACAAGCTGGAAACAGGCAGTTTGACCCCGGTAAAAGTGATGGATTCCTCCAATAATCAGTGGTATCCGGCAATAAATGACAGCGGCGAAATAGTCTGGAACGAGATTGATGTAAGCGGCCCTCTCTTAGTGAACCGGCTGGTTTCCAGCGTGCGTGGTACATTGCTGACTACCGGTAACGAACTTGGTGCAATGGATTTAAACGACTGCGGCGATATTGCCTATTCCGTCCTCCTCCACAGCGGCCAAAAACCGCAGCTTTACCGCCTCGGCAATAGCGCCCCATGTGCCAGCTCCACGGTTGCCCATACCACCCAGGCCCAGGCAGCACCGGTGGCGCTTGGCGACATCTTCACCGGAGTAGCGGACGGAACAGCCAACCCGGTGGAGTGGTACCGGTTCGAGGCAGTTGCCGCCGACACCCTGCAGATATTGGTCAACTATGACCGGACCCCGCCCAACACCTTGACCATCGGCCTTTACGATAGCCAGGGGACTCTCCTTTCCGGACCTACCGCCACCAACCCATTGGGTATCAAGATGCGGGCTGGCTACACCGATAGCTACTACCTGAAGATCGAGGCAGCAGGCGGCAGGTTCGGCTACAGCGTATCGCTCAGCAAATACAGCTACAACTGCGGCGTCGGCCCCTGCCCGGAGATGGTAACAAGTGGCAACCTTTATGGCGGCATTTCCATGAATTCCCTCGGGGAGATCGTCTGGGGTCTGAACCTGTACGATCAAGGGAACTGGTCAACCCAAATCTACTCGTCTTTGCGGGGCCAACTCACCTCTCCGCCAACTACATATTCCGATCCGGCCATCAACAGCCTTGGCGACGTGGTCTGGGTCGAGAACGGAAACACCCTGCGGGGAACCATCGGGGGGCAAACGGTCACCCTGGCCACGACCCCGTTCTGGTTCCACGGAGCCGACATCAACGACCGGGGTGAAGTGGTCTGGAGCCAGTGTGACAGTAGCAATCGCTGCCAGATTATTTCCAGCGTACTTGGGCCGCTGACCGGCAATGACACGGATTATAATTCTCCCCATATCAACAACCGGGGCGACATCGTCTACAGCAAATTCGACCAGTCAGCACAACCGTCTATGCAGGTTTACAAGCTGGGAACAGGCAGTTTAACCCCGGTAAAAGTGGCGAATTCTTCCAGTAATCAGTGGAGTCCGGCAATCAATGACAGCGGCGAGATAGTCTGGAACGAGGGTGACGCAAGCGGACCTCTCTGGGTGAACCGGCTGGTTTCCAGTGTGCGGGGTACATTGCTGACTACCAATAACGGTGTCATGGGAGTGGACCTGAACAACTGCGGCGATGTCGCTTATTCAGTCTCCCTCCCCAGTGGCCAACAGCAGCTCTACCGCCTGGACAATAACGTACCTTGTGCCAGCCTCACGGTGGCCAAACAGTCCGCAGGCAGCGGCAACGGCCGGATTACCAGCACGCCGGCCGGTATCGCCCTGCAGCCCTCAGACAGCACCGCCACGGCCACATTCTCATCAAACATTACGGTTACCCTAACCGCCACCCCGGACAATGGCTCTGTCTTTGCCGGCTGGTCCGGCGACTGCAGCGGCAGCGGCAGCTGCAGCGTCACCATGAGCCAGGCGCGTAGCGTCACGGCTACCTTCACCTATGCACTCCCCGGCGCACCTACCGGCGTGACGGCAGCCGCCGGCAATGGCCAGGCAACGGTCTCCTTCACGGCTCCGGCCTCAAACGGCGGCAGCGCCATAACCGGCTACACCGTAATTTCGGCACCTGGTGGCATAACCGCTTCCGGTGCAGCCAGCCCGATCATTGTCACCGGCCTGACCAATGGCACTGCCTACACCTTCACGGTCACCGCCACCAATGGCAACGGCACCGGAACAGCATCAAGTCCCTCTAACTACATCACCCCCTTTAGCCTAACTTCAACCATCACCTCGCCTGCTACCGGTTTCTACACCAACGACACCAGCGTAGCACTGTCCGGCACTGCCACCTGCAATGGTTGCACTGTATCCCTGGTAGAAGTCTCCTCAGACAATGGCTTCACATGGCAGGCCGCCACCGGCACAACCTCCTGGAGCGCATCTATTCCCCTCCCGACTGCAAAGAGTTACACCATCAAAAGCCGGGCAACCACCAGCGAGGGTTTAATTGAAACTCCATATTCAGGAATTACTGTCAACGTTTACCGCACACCACCAACTGCCAGTCTGGCGCTTTATTTCGGCCTTTGGGTACTGGACGCAAGAGATTCAATGAGCTACTGCTTTGAAAGAAGCTACCCGAGTATCTGCGGGCAGTTGGAGATGTCGTTTAACGGCAGCAACTGGCAGCCCGCCACCACCTACGTCATGACCGGTAGCCCCTTGTGGCTGCGCGACCGGGCCGGCAATACGGCCTATATCAGCGGCGGCTCAGTTGCCAACAATATTGGCGGGCCGCTCAAAATCGATGGGGGGAGTTACTACAGCTTCCTGCAGCACGCCCTCAATGCGGCCGGAAGCGGCAACACCATAAGGCTCGCGGCAACCGCGCTGAGTGAAAATCTGACCCTGTCCAACAGTGCGGCGCTTACCATCAAGGGGGGCTACGACAGCAATCTCAGCTCAATCACCGGCATTACCCCGCTGAACGGCAACCTGACTGTTCAGTCCGGCAGCCTGACGCTTGAGAACGTCGGCCTTACCGGCACCATGACCGTGGGAAGCGGCAGCGTCACTGTGACCTATCTCACCATAAAATAGTTGGCAAGGCAGATAATGGCCGGAGGGGAATGGCCTGTTCCCCTCCGGCACCCCGCAGTTTATTTCACGAAAATCCGGCCAAACCCCTCTCCAGCATTGATTATTTGCATTTTTTTGCTATAGTTTCTTTTTTTCCGGCTAAATCCCAGATCCCGAGGTACTGTCATGCAGGAGTTCATCGCCAAGGCAAATACCCTGATGGAGGCGTTGCCTTACATCAGACGTTTTTCCGGCAAGACCATTGTCATCAAGTACGGCGGTCACGCCATGGCTGACGAGGCACTCAAGGAGTCTTTCGCCCTCGACGTCATCCTGCTCCGTTCCCTGGGGATCAATGTGGTGGTCGTCCATGGCGGCGGCCCGCAGATCAACGACACCTTGAAACGCTACGGCATTGTCTCTGAATTCGTCCGCGGCATGCGGGTCACCGATGAGGAGACCATGAAGGTGGTGGAAATGGTGCTCACCGGCCAGGTGAACAAAGAGGTGGTCGGCTACCTCAACCAGCATGGCGGCCGGGCCGTGGGGCTTTCCGGCAAGGACGGCAACCTGCTCCTCTGCGAGAAGATGCTCCAGGAGATCAAAAACGACGACGGCACTGTGGAAACGGTAGACATCGGCTATGTGGGCAATGTCATCAAGGTGAACCAGGAGATCATCCAGACCCTGGAGCATGGCAAGTTCCTGCCGGTAATCGCTCCAGTGGGTGTGGGAGCCAACGGCGAGAGCTACAATGTCAATGCCGACCTGGTGGCCGGCAAGGTTGCCGGGGCGCTCCATGCCGAAAAGCTGATGCTGCTGACCGATGTCTCCGGAGTGAAGGGGAAGGACGGCAACCTCATCAGCAGCATTCCCTTGGCGGACGTTACCCGCATGATCGACGACGGCACCATTTCCGGCGGCATGATCCCCAAGGTGGAGTGCTGCGTCGACGCCCTCAAGGAAGGGGCAAAAAAGGCCTACATCGTCGATGGCCGGGTGAAGCACGCCGTGCTGCTGGAGATTTTTACCGACGTCGGCGTAGGAACGGAGATTACCCAATGAATTCAGCCCAATGGATTGAAAAATCAGATAAATGCATCATGAAGACCTACGGCAGATACCCGATCGTCCCGATACGGGGCGAAGGCTGCCGGCTCTGGGATGCCGCCGGCAAGCAGTACCTCGACTTCCTCGCCGGCGTGGCGGTCAACAACCTGGGGCACTGCCATCCCAAGGTGGTCAAGGCGATCCAGGAGCAGGCCGCCACCCTGATCCACTGCTCCAACTACTACCAGATCCCCCAGCAGATCGAGCTGGCGGAGCTGCTCTGCAGCCACTCCTTTGCCGACCGGGCCTTCTTCTGCAACTCCGGCGCCGAGGCCAACGAGGCTGCCATCAAGCTGGCCAGAAAGTATAGCCGCGATGTGGCCGGCCGGCCGGAGCGCTACGGCATCATCACCGCCGCCGACTCGTTCCATGGCAGGACCATGGCCACCGTCTCGGCCACCGGCCAGGAGAAGGTGCAGCGCTTCTTCGACCCGCTGCTGCACGGCTTCAGCCACGTACCGTTCAACGACATCGACGCCATGGCAGCCGCCATCGACGAAAACACCTGCGCCGTCATGCTGGAGCCGATCCAGGGTGAAGGGGGCATCAATATCCCTGCAGCTGACTACCTGCAGAAAGTGCGGGAGCTGTGCGACCAGCATAACCTGCTGCTGATCCTCGATGAAGTCCAGGTTGGGATGGGGCGGACCGGCAAACTCTTTGCCCACGAGCATTTCGGCATCACCCCGGACATCATGACCCTGGCAAAAGCCTTGGCCGGCGGCGCCCCCATCGGCACCATGCTGGCCAGGGAAGAGATTGCCCAGGCCTTTGTCCCCGGCACCCACGGCTCAACCTTCGGCGGCAACCCCCTGGTCTGCGCCGCAGCGCTGGCAACGGTCCGGGTGCTGCTGGAAGACGGCATCCTCAACCGGGCCGAAGAGATGGGGGAATACCTGCTGGGGGAGCTGGAATCACTGCAGAAGAAGCATCCGGCCCTGGTCAAGGAGGTGCGCGGCATCGGCCTGATGATCGGCATGGGTCTCCATATCCCTGGGGGCGACATTGTCAAGGCCGGCCATCAGAAGGGGCTGCTCCTTAATGTC
>VEOV01000307.1 GCA_012026855.1 Geobacter sp. | reverse complement strand
GGATGAAGATGCGGGCGCCACCTTCATGGGCAGCCCGGGTTACCAGACTCCAGGCCGCACTCTGCTCCCTGGAAAACATGCCGGGTATCCGGGCGTAACCCAGACCATTGGGCGAGGGTGAAGTCCCTTCGGTGATTATCAGTCCGGCGGAGGCACGCTGTCCGTAATATTCGGCCATCAACGGGTTGGGCAGGTTGCCAGGTGCCCTGGAGCGGGTCATTGGCGCCATTACGACCCGGTTTTGCAGCCCACTCTTGCCAAGCTCAAAGTTACTGAAAAGTTTCATTGTCTGCTCCTTGAAAAAATCGAGACAGGCGTCTCTTTAGATTAATTGGCAATGCCTTCACTGAGAGCAGCCCGGACAGCTTCGTCATAGGGGGTCAGCCGGAAAGGGAGCAGTTCACGGATTCTGTTCTCCCGGCAGATAACCTCGTTGGCAAGCCCCTCGATCAGCGGCATGGAAATGGATGGCTTGATTGGGGTAATGAGCCAGACCCAGTAAGAGGAAAGTTTCGGAGTCAGCACCGGCACCGGGATAATGAAGAGCTTTCTGCCTTCGATGGCGGCGAAGCGTTCCATCATTTCGCGGTAGGTGAGAATCTCCGGTCCGCCGATATCAAAAGTGCCGCCAGCGGTGCGCTCATCCTTGAGGCAGTCTGCCAGATAGTGGATGACGTCATCAACGGCTATTGGCTGACACTTGGTGCTGACCCATCTGGGGGTAATCATGACCGGAAGTTTCTCCACCAGGGCCCGAATCATTTCGAACGAGGCCCCACCAGCGCCGAAAATCACGGCAGCGCGGAGGAAGGTCGTGGCAAAATTGCCGGAAAGGAGAATGTTTCCTACTTCCAGCCTGCTCTGCTAATGTTCCGACAGCCCGTCGCCGGGCTCACCGAGGCCTCCCAGGTAGATGACTCTTCTGACTCCCGCAGCGTCAGCCGCCTGGCAGAAATTCAGGGCCGCCGTACGATCCCGTTCTTCAAAGCCTGACCTGTCCCCCCCATGGCGTGCACAAGATAATAGGCCGTATCAATGCCTGACAGCGCCGCAGGCAGTGTGTCAGGCTGCAGCAGGTCGCCATAGACGGTAGTTGCCCCTTCCGGAAGAGTTGTTGCCCGTCGTATCAGGCAGCGAACCTCAACGCCCTCCGCCAGTAACCTGGCAGTAAGACGTTTGCCGATGAAGCCTGCTGCGCCGGTAATCAGTACTTTGCCAACCATTTTAAGCTCCCTCTTGTCAAAGAAGTGTATCCGGAAAAGCGGTAAATTCAAGGAGCAGGACAGAGAATGGATTTGGTGTTAGACTATAGCAATGGATAGTGAGCTGCTTCCCGATATAGACCCTGATAAAATTGCCTGCCAGCAGATTCTTGCGGAGGATCAGAGTGTTTACTCGATCCAGTGGGTGGTGATCCCTACAGATGCAGCTGCCGGATTGACGGCTGCTGCGGTGCTGCAGCTCTACCTTGATTATATTGAACGGGTAACGGTGAGGATTATCAGGGTGGTGACGGTTGACCGGGCAATTGAATTCAGGATTGCCGGAACGTCATTGGCCTTGCTCAGCTTTACCGCGCCGCAATTTGAGAAGAGCGGGGAAGCCGAAAAGTGTTCATTGCTGATTTCAGGCGGTGCTCTGGTGCAGCCAAAAGAGTGTGACCGTGGCCAGCTTGACTTCCTGATCACTCCGGTTGCCAATGGCTGCCGGGTGGTGCTGAGACTGTCCGATTACTGCCCGTTGCTTCTGGGCAGCAGGCGACCGGCGCGTTGGCGTAAATGGCTGTATCGCTGTACTCAGGCGTATCTGCACAAGGTGATTACCGTCAGCTTTCTGAAGGAACTGCACGAAAAAAAAAGCGGACAACGCTCCAGGAAGAGTGTGGTCCGCATTGTTGTCAGAAAAGGGGACAATACCTGAGTTGACTAGGTTCCTCCCGAAACGCTGCTGCCGGGATTTTTGGTGGTAGCGGCCAGGGGTTTGCGCACCAGGCTGTCTACCGGGAAGCCCTGCTTGCGCAACCGTTCGACAATGGCGCTGTAAAGGGTTTCGTCCATGACCGGTTCGCGGGCCAGAATCCAGAGGTATTTTCTGTCAGGTGAGCCAACGACGCTGTAATCGTACTTTTCGCCAAGTTCAATAATCCAGTAGTCCCCCCTGAACGGCCAGAAAAATGAAACTTTCAGCCGGGAATTACTGACAGGCTCGACGGACCAGGCGCGCCCTTTTGCTTCCTTTTTGCGGCCGTCCCGTTCATCGATGCACCGGTTGATAACATCAACCTCGCCATCATCGCGCAGGGCGTATTCCGCATGACTGCCGACGCAGTATTTCTGGAAATGGTGCTCAAGTCTGGATATTTCGTGCCATTTGCCCATATATTTTTGCAAATCGACTTTGGTTGCCGTATTGACGTGGGGCTGGCCGGAAGCCGCGGCTGCATTGCGGGAGACCAAGAATATGACGGTTACTACTGCCAGCAGAATC
>VEOV01000032.1 GCA_012026855.1 Geobacter sp. | reverse complement strand
TTCCCGAGCTGCCCCGAGTGGTTGCTGCCCCATGCCCATACGGTGCCATCTTTTTTCAGGGCTACAACATGGCTGCGTCCGGTAGCTATTGCCGTGACATCACTGATTGCTGTTACCTTTACCGGAACTTCGCTGTCCATTTTGTTGCCAGTACCCAGCTGCCCGGTACCGTTATGACCCCAGGTCCAGACAGTACCGTCTTGAAGCAGGGCAACGGAGTGGGCGCCGCCAGCAGCTACAGCTTTTACATTGCTGAGACCGTGAACCATTGCCGGTTCAAGGTGCTCACCACCACTGCTGCCATTACCAAGCTGGCCATAGGAGTTGCTGCCAAGCGCCCAGACGGTTCCATCGGGGTGCAGGACAAGTGTGTGGGAGCCTGCGGTTGAATACCAGGGGGTTATGGCGTGACCTGTTCCGGAAAGAGTAAGCAGAAATGTAATAATTGCGATGAGAGTGATGCAGGTTTTGCTGCCGTTGCTGCAGGTTTTGAAAAAATGATTAGTAATGTTTGTCATGAAATTCACCTTTCCTTTCCCGTTAATCGGGGATTAGTTGAGGTGATATTTCGGCAACCCGGCTGACTTCATGAGGCCCTGTGGGCTTTCCGCCCCATAATAGCAGATGGTTTAGTATTGTCGTCTATCACATGCTGGTCTGACTTCCGTTTAACTGCTTCTGCAACCTGATAGAGTCAGTCTTCTGCTTGTCTGCTTCACCCCCTTTCCTGGAATTTTGGACGCAAAAAAGCCGGGGCCGATTTAAAGTTCAGATTCGGCAACCCGGCTGTCTCCTTGAGACCCTTTAGGCTTTCCGCCCCATTTTCGCAAATGGTTTAGTATTATCGTCTTTATAGGGAAATGCTATTTTTACTGTGCTGCTATCCCTGCTGAAGTCAATTAGTGAAAATTGATAAAATACCTGCTATTGCGATTCATTAGTTAAATAACAGTGTTCTACTAAAACGCAATTTAACGGCATGGTAACGATCTGTCAATATTTTTTTGCATGTGATTGTTAAAAAGGTCAACCGTAACACTCATACGGCTACCCGCGCAAAGTGGATATGTTCGCAGGCCCGGTAATGGTCGCTGCGTCCGAGAAACCAGCGATTGTGAATGTCCCAGGGGGAGAGGTGCTCCTGCAGACCCAGTCCGAGGGGGATAATCTGCTCTGACAGCGTGAGAGGCTCAAAGCCGGTCAGCATCGGTTCGCCCAGCGATGCTACATGATCCAGCATTCTCTGGACTCTTGGGGCGCATTTCCCCGGGACAAATGCCTCTTCGTCAAGGTAATCGAACACTATGGTGCTACCTGCTGGTGCCAGCCGTGCAAGCTCTGCGAGCGTAGCCAGAACAATTTCCCTGGGCAGATAGTAGGTTACGCCGAGCAAACTGAAGAATGCCGGCCTGTCCGGATTGAATGGGGAGTCTGCCAGCCGATCCCGCAGCTTTTGACTGTTAAAATCCACCGGAACATAGTGAAGATTCTGCGGCTGTCGCCAGCCCAGCTCTGCCAGCCGCTGTCGCTTGTAGCCCTGAGTGGCAGGGTGATCAACCTCGAAGAGATTAAGCTTTGCAACCAGATCCGGGCGGCGATAGGCAAAACTGTCCAGCCCTGCGCCGAGTATCACGTATTGGGAAACCCCGGTAGCCATGCTCTGCTCCAAACAGTCTTCCGCATACTGGGCGCGGCTCAGCACGATCGAGGCAGCCGCACTGGACTGCATGAGCCAGCCGAGGGCGCTTTGCGTATCAGCGAAGGAAGCCGCCGCCGCCGGGTTTGTCAGTCTGAAGCCCGCCAGCAACAGCATGGCAATCCGGTCCTGCTCCTCCAGGGGCAACAGTGAATAGGCCAGGGAATCGCTGAAAATTACCGGCTGATCGTATGTGTGATGAAAACCGCGGCTGTAGGCGGTAAACAGGGCGGTCCGGCTTATTTGATCTGCTTGCATTATTGGGCCTCCTGCTGGCTCCTAAAGTGGGAAATGACAGGCAACGTGACGTCCGGTAGAGATTTCCATAAGCTCTGGCTGGACAGCGGCACAGAGGTCCTCTGCCCTGGGGCAGCGGGTGCGGAACCGGCAGCCTGTCGGTGGTGTCAGCGCCGAGGGGAGTTCGCCGCACATCGTGTTCCTGCCGCCGGGCTGCCACGGGTCAGGCCTTGGTACTGCCTCAATCAGAGCCCGTGTGTACGGGTGCGCCGGAGACTGAAATATTTCGCTGAAGGGTGCCACTTCACAGAGCCGGCCAAGATACATGACTGCAACCCGGTCGCTGATGTTCCTGACAACTGCCAGATCATGGCTGATGAACAGCATGGCCAGTCCCCTGGCTGCCTTGAGATCATGGAGCAGGTTGAGGATCTGGGCCTGTACTGAAACGTCCAGGGAGGAGACCGGTTCGTCACAGATGAGCAGTTTCGGCTTGCCGATCAGCGCCCGGGCGATGCAGACCCGTTGGCACTGGCCGCCGGAAAGCGCGGCCGGCTTACAGCTGAAATACTGTTCGGGGTCAAGACCCACGGAAACAAGCGCTTCATCTGCCAGTTGCCTGACGTCAAACTGCCTGTCCAGTTCCGCTGCCCGTAGCGGCAGCTCGACACTGGAACCGATAGTCCTGACCGGGTTGAGGGAAGCCATTGGGTCCTGAAAGACCATCTGGAAACTGCTGCGCAGCTCCCTGAGTTTTTTGCCGCTGATGCCGGTCAACTCCTCCCCGCCCAGGAAAATCCTGCCTGAAACCGGCGGCGGTATCTGCATGATGGCCCTGGCCAGAGACGATTTGCCGCACCCAGATTCACCCACGAGTCCCAGGGTTTCGCCGTTTTTGATGTCGAAGGAGACTCCTGACAGGGCGTGAATTTTGCCACCTTGAGCTGCCGGGAATTCGACCACCAGATTTTCGACTGTAAGGAGATTGACACCGCTCTGGATGCTCATCGGCTTGCCCCTTCCTGTTCACAGGGGAACCAGCAGGCAAACCGGTGCCTGTCGTCGTTGTCAACGCGCAGCGGCGGGGACTCCTGCCGGCAGATTTCGCCCGCAGTGGCACATCGGGGGGCAATGCGGCACCCTGGCGGCAGGGCGTTGAAATCCGGCGGCTGGCCTGGAATATCTGGCAGTTTCCGGTGGGGCGGGTCGTCAATGCCGGGTATGGCATCGAACAGGGCGCGGGTATAGCGCATCTGCATCCGCTCGAATAGGGACCCTGCCGGCCCCAGCTCTACTATCTGTCCGGCATACATGACGGCAACATCATCGGCAATTCCGGCCACCACACCCAGATCGTGGCTCACCAGCAGCAGTGCCATGTTCCGCTCCCGTTGCAGTCTGGAGAGCAGCCCGATGATCTCCGCCTGGATCGTCACGTCCAGCGCCGTGGTCGGTTCGTCGGCAATGAGCAGTTGCGGGTTGCAGGCCAGGGCAATGGCAATGGCAACCCGCTGTCGCAGGCCGCCGGAGAGCTGGTGGGGATAGCAGTCCATTCTTTCGCTGGGGTGGGGAATGCCGACCGAGCCAAGCAGCTCAAGGGCCTTTTCCCGGCTGTCACGCTTACCAATGCCAAGGTGATAACGCATTGGCTCCATGATCTGGCTGGCAATGGTCATGACCGGGTTCAAGCTGGAGAGTGGGTCCTGTAGCACGACGCCGATCTCCCGGCCCCGTAGACGGTCCAGTGCTCCGGTTGACATTTTGCCCGTATGGTGACTCTGGAAGAGAATTTCTCCCTGCGATGGTACCAGACCGAGGATGGCCCGGCAGAGCATGCTTTTGCCGCTGCCCGATTCGCCCACGATCGCCAGCGTTTTACCCCGCTCCATGGAGAGCGTGACCTTGTCCACCGGCCGGATCACCCCGTGCCGGCCCGGAATTGCCACAGTCAGGTTCCTGATGTCGAGCAGCAACCGGTCAGCTCCGCTCATAGCGTCCTCCCAGCCGGTCGCCCAGCAGGTTCACCGCCAGTACGGTCAGAAACATGGCTGCCATCGGGATGATGGCCACGTGGGGCGCTTCCTCCAGCACATCCCGCCCGGTGGCGATCATCCCCCCCCAGCTGGGGGCAGGGGAAGGGACACTCAAGCCGAGAAAGGCGAGGCCCCCCTCGATCACGATGACATAACCGGCCACCACCAGGGTATAGGCCAGGAGCGGCCCGACGATATTTGGCAAAATCTCTCTGACCAGGATGTTTATCTCGCTGGCGCCACTGATTCGCGCTGCCAGGACAAATTCCCGCTCCCTGAATCTGGCGGTGTTGGCCCTGACTACGCGGATGAACCGGGGAGACAGCAGCAGGCCGAGGCCGATAGTGATTGTTGCCAGGCTCGGCCCGGAAATCGAGGTGAAGACGAGGAGGAAGATCAACGCCGGAAAGGCCAGAATGACATCAGTACCGGTCATGATGAGCCGTTCACTCCAGCTACGGAACCAGGCGGTCGGCATGCCGAGCAGCAGGCCGACCATTAGGCCGAGCAGGGGGGCGCAGCTGCCGACAACCAGGGAGACGCGGCTGCCGAAGAGCAGCCTTGCCAGGATATCACGTCCCATGGCATCGGTGCCGAGCAGGTGGGCACCTCCCGGCAGGGCCGCAAGATGGTCGCCATCGATCTGGTCAAGGGTGAAGGGGAGCGGCAGCAGTCCTGCCAGTAGAGAGCAGAGAACCACCAGGGCAAGCCAGCAGCAGGCGAGATAGAAGGTGGGGCCAGGTTTACGGCTCATATCAGCCATTGCCCACCCCCCGTCTCACCCGTGGATCGAGCAGGCCGTAGCAGATATCCACAATAAAATTGATCAGCACATAGGCCAGGGTGATCAGCAGTACCGTCCCCTGGACCAGCGGATAGTCCTGGGCAAAAATGGCGCTTACCAGCAGCCGGCCGATGCCTGGGAGGGCGAAGATCGTTTCGATGATGACCGCGCCGCCGATCAGGCTGGCGGTCTGCATGCCGAGGACGGTGATGAAGGTGAACATGGAGGGTCGCAGAGCGTGGACCAGCAGAATCCGCCAGGCAGGCAGCCCCTTGCACCGGGCCAGCAGGATAAAGTCTTCCTTCAGAGTGGCGATCAGGTCGCTTCTCAGCACCCGCATCAGGATTACCCACTCCACCAGGGAGATGGCCAGCGCCGGGAGCAGAAATCCCTGCAGATTGGCAGCCAGACCGCTGCTCAGCGGGGTGTAGCCGGTGGCCGGCAGCAGCTTGAGCTTCAGGGAAAAGATCAGCACCAGTCCCATGGCAATGGCGTAATTGGGGAGTGAGGCGCAGGCAAAGGCAAAGGTGCCGGTCAGGCGGTCAAGGGGCGAACCGGCACGCCAGGCGGAGATAATCCCGGCCGGCAGCGCCAGCAGCAGGGCAAACAGCTGGGAGAGGAACAACAGTTCAAGGGTAACCGGTAGATGGCTCCGGAGCGACGCCGTGACCGGCAGCTCCGTGGCCAGGGAATTGCCGAGCTTCCCCTGGCAGACGTTGCCCAGCCAGGAAATATAGCGTACCAGCACCGGCCGGTTCAGGCCGAGACGTTCCCGCACTTCGGCCAGGTCTGCGGCAGTAGCGCCGCGACCGCTGATTTCGGCGGCGATATCAGCCGGTAGCCGGTCGGTCATGACAAAGGTCAGCGCAGTGACCGCCAGGACGACCACCAGTAAATGGAGCAGCTTATGCCAGACTACTGTCGCGGCGCGACCAAATGCCATCTTATTTCCCTTGTTTCAGCCAGCCGCTAAAAGGTTCAAGCCAGGCTGCAACGGGTGTGAAGAACAGCTGATGACCAGCCGGACTGTCCAGGGAAATCTCCTTACCGGTAAAGCCTTCCCTGGCCAGAAGAAATTCCGGACCGCAGCTAGCGGCAACCTTGTCTGAAGCGGCATAGAGGGAGAGGAAATTCCCTTTCAGCTTGCCAAGTTCAGGATAGCCCTTTGCCAGCCCCTTGATGCCGCAACCGGCCAGGACAGCATAATTGATCTTCGGGTTGTCCAGCTGAGCCGCCACCTGCAGAACGATGACGCCCCCTTTGGAGTGCCCGGCAATGGTGATTTTCTCTGGCGGTACGCCGGCGGCCAGCAACTTGCGCACATCGGCAGCAGCTTTTTTCCCGTAGTCAATGACCGAGACGTCTTTGGGGCGGATCTCGCTAATGACGGTAAATCCCTTGTCGCTGAAACTCTTCAGGATGTCGTGGTACTTGCAGTCGCCGCCGGGCCCCTTGGTTTCCACATAGTAGTTGTGGTGGAAGAGCAGGTAGGCGGCCTTTGGATCGATTGTGGCCGGCATGGCGTAGCCCGGCGCGGCGGCGCGGGCGGTCGCTGTCAACAGAACCAGCAGTGAAAAACCGAGCAAAATCCCGACAATGGTACGTAGCATAATTCCCCCCTATTTGTTCGTTATGGCAGTGTTGTTCTCCAGCCAGGCATCACTCACCCGGATCACACCCTGGCGCACGTTGCCTATCCCCTTGACCCGCGACTTGGCAATGACATGGAACCGCCGGCCGCCGCCGTAGAGGAAGACCGCATCCTCGTTGATCAGCTTGGCCACGCCGCAGAGGGCCTTGTGCCGCACCTTCTTGTCAACGCTCATCTGCTGGGTTGTCAGCAGCTCATCCATTTTCGGGTTCTGGTACTTGCTGAAGTTCATCGGGCTGTTTGAGTAATAGTTGCTGTAGAGCAGCGGTCCCATTTCGTCAAAGTCACGGAATTTCCAGCCGCTGATTTGGTAATCACCGCTGATGCCCCGTTTAGCCAGCTGGGCTTCCGCCAGCGGCACAAGGGTCAGAGTCACGCCGACCTCCTTGAAGAGGCGCTGCATGATCTCGCCCGCCTCTTTGCCCCGGGGGGTGTTGGTATGGTTCATCTCCAGGCTGACCGGTTTGCCGTATTCTGCCAGCAGTTTGCGTGCCTTGGCTGGGTCATATTCACGATAGGCCAGGTCGCCGCAATTGAGCAGACCGCCGAAAGGATCCTTTGCCATCGGGAGAGTCCCCTTGTAGTCAGCCTTGAGCAGCAGCTCCTGGTCCCAGGCATGGGCCAGGGCCTGGCGCACCCTGGCATCATTCAGCGGTGGCTTGGCTGTATTGAAGAGGAAGTTGTACGGCCCGGCACTGTCGCTGCTGTAAACCTTCAGGGACCGGTCTTCCCTGGCCTGGAGGATGCTGGCGCCGCGATCGGTCTGGATTACGTCGATCTCGCCGGACTGGAGGCTGGCAAAGCGGGCCTGCATGTCGGACATGGGGCGAAACACCACGCTGTCCAGATATGCCTTCCCTTTGCGCCAGTAGTTCGGGTTTCTGACCACGGTCAGGCGGTCATTGGGAAGCCACTCCTTGAACATGTACGGTCCGGTGCCGACCGGAGCCCGGTTGTGGGTCTCCTCCCTGATCGCCTTGGGGGAGGGGATGAAGGCGCCAAAGGACTGGGGTTCGGTCAGGGCGTTTTTGAAGGCTGCCCAGGGGTGTTTCAGCTGGAAGCGAACGGTGAAGTCATCCACCCTTTGGACGTTATTGATGGTCTCAATTGAGGTGCGGGCGAAAAACCTGTTTTTGGGATCGAGTAGCCGCTGCCAGTGGCTCACAACGGCATCGGCATTGAACGGTGTGCCGTCATGGAATGTCACCCCCTTGCGCAGGGCGATAATCCAGCTCTTGCCGTCCCTGGCAGGTTTGGCAAAGAGGGCCAGTTCTGGCAGGAGATTCCCCTTGGCATCCATGTCAAAGAGCCGCTCCTCGATTGCCATGATCACGGAGCGATCGGCAAGCCCGGTATAATTGGCCTTCAACGGGTCGAAGCCGCGGAACTCCAGCTCCATACCGACTGCCAGTGTACCGCCGGATTTTGGCTTGGCGGCAGTGGCACACTCGCCTTGAACAGCAGTTATCAGCACCGCCAAAGTGAGCCAACCTGAAAATATTCGTACCAACCTGCTACGTAAATCTCTGCCCATGTGCCCCCTCCTCAGGTGATAATGAGTACAGCTATTGATTCCCATTAAACTGCAATTTGAAGCCGTCGTAGATCGCCTTACTGGTGCGGCGGATAAAATCCTCCAGCTCCATACCCTTGTCTTTGAGGAAGTTTTCGTCCCGGTTTAACCAGAAGGCCAGCCGCTGGGCAAACATCATGCGCGATAGCCTGATCATCTTGAATTCCATCTCGTTCAGCTCGGCAAAGAGCGGGTAGCCGGCCAGGGTGTCGTCGATATAATGCACCAGACCCATGCCAAGCTTGTTCTGCAGCTCGATGTTGCGGCCGTCGCCGAGAATGCGGAACAGGAATTTCTCCTCAATGGCAAAGTTGACGTAGCTGATCGCCTGGTCAATCCAGAGATCGTTGTTCGGTCTCTCCAGCAAGCGCGACTTCAGCAGTGCCATTGCCCGGATGCAGACCTCGTCCTCCAGTTCCCGCACATTGGCAAACTGGGAGTAGAGCGGCATGGTGGAGCTGCCGATGGATTTGGCAACGGCATTGACCGAGAACCCAGCCCACCCTTCGGCCCGGACCAACTGAAAAGCGGCCTCGATTATTTCCTCACGGCTGAACTGTGAATTTCTGGGTGACATGGCGTCCCTCGCTGTATAATTGATTTATATAAGGCTATTATATAACCTCGTTATTTATGTCAAGCAATAATTATTGACCAATATAAAAACGGGGTGCCCCGTTAGGTCCACAAACGATGAGCGAAATATATCGTTGCCTGTAGCTCCAATCCAGATTGCCTTAATCCACAAATCTGGTATCTTTGCCCGGTGGTGAGCTGCTTATATGGCTTTAACTATAAAAGTTGCACTCAGAGTTGAATCTGCGTACTTGAATAAAGGAACACATTATGCCAAGCGTCCAACAACGAGCCTTAGTGCAGCGCCAGATCTGGCAAATCGCCAACGATGTGTGCGGCGCAGTGGATGGCTGGAGATTAAGGCATGAGTGATGTCATTATTTACACCACCGATGATGGTGTGACGAAAATTGATTTGCGCCTGGAAAACGGCACGGTTTGGCTATCGCAATTCCAAATTGCCGAGCTTTTTCAAACCAGCAAGCAAAATATCAGCAAACACATTCAAGCCATATATGATGACCATGAGCTGGATGAACAGGCAACTGTCAACTATGAGTTGACAGTTCAAAAAGAGGGTGAGCGAGAGGTTTCACGCACGATTGCATTCTATAACCTTGATGTGATTCTGGCTGTGGGGTATCGCGTGCGTTCGGTTCGCGGGGTGCAATTCAGGCGATATGCCTCCACAGTTTTAAAAGAATACCTTGAAAAAGGTTTTGCCTTAAACGATGAACGCTTGAAAAATCTGGGTGGTGGCAATTACTGGAAAGAACTGCTTGATCGCATTCGCGATATTCGTTCCAGCGAAAAAGTCATGTACCGCCAAGTGTTGGACTTATACGCCACTGCAATCGACTATGACCCCAACAGCGAAGACAGCCTGACCTTTTTTAAAATCGTACAAAACAAACTGCACTGTGCCGCCCACGGCCATACCGCCTCTGAGGTGATTTACCTGCGAGTGGACAGCGACAAACCCTTTGCGGGCCTCAGCAATTTTAAAGGCAGCCAGCCCACGCAAGCCGAAGCGATGATTGCCAAAAATTACTTAAGTGTGCAGGAGTTGCGGGTGCTCAATAATCTTGTATCCGCCTATTTCGATTTGGCCGAGTTAAACGCTATTGAACAGCGCGAGATGCGCATGGCCGATTATGTACGCGAACTGGATAATATCCTGAGCTCAACGGGTCGAAAATTGCTCGACCACGCAGGCAGCATTTCACACGCTGCTGCCGAGAATAAAGCCAAACTGGAATATAAAAAATATAAGGCCAAAACGCTGGATAATGTGGAAAAAGAGTACCTGAAAGTCATTGCCGCACTGGAACAACAGGCCAAAAAAGAGAGCCGTAAAAAATGAGCCAGTTTAATTTTATGGAAAAGCTGCTGGATGGGGTAACCCGCATTAACTGACTAAAAAGCAGAGTGTATTCCTGCAAATCGCCGCTTTTATGGAAAAGTTTAAAGGAGTGGGTGGGCAGGTCTGATGGTTTGATGCTGATTGGAGAATAGCCTCATCAAGGCTGACATAAAGAAGGCCACTCCCGAATCCGGGAGTGGCCTTTGCTTTTTTCGCCTTCCTTTGGAGTGCGGATTTTTAGTCCTGGGCAGGCGCCGGAAGGGCCGGGCGGAGGCGTAGCAACGCTACGCCGCACAACCGGTCCGCACCTGCAACGAACGCAGGGCGGAAAAGCGGCGGTCCACTTACCGCATCATCTCGAAGAAGCGGTCTTCACACGTCTCATCCTTAATATCGATAAACTTGTTGCAGATCTCGGTTACCATGTTGATGACCCCCTGGTAGCCGATGATCGGGTAGCGGTGTTTGTTGACCCGGTCGAAGATCGGGAAGCCGAAGCGGAACAGGGGGATGCCGGCGTCACGGCAGGCAAACTTGCCATGGGTGTCGCCGATCATTGCGTCCACCGGATCTGTCATGATCAGACTGCGCATGTGCCAAAGGTCCTTGCCCATGTAGATTTTGCAGCCTGTGCCGTAGATAGAGCTGTTCAGGAGCGCCTGGATCTCTTTCTCCACCTTCTTGCTCCCCTTGCTGCAGAGGATGTGGTACGGAATGGCCCCCATCTCCAGCAGGAAGGAGACGTAGCCGATCAGCTGATCCGGATCGCCGTAGAGGGCGAATTTCTTGCCGTGCATGTACTGGTGGGAGTCGGTCATGGCATCCACTGCCCGGCCCCGCTCGTTCTTGATCGATTCCGGCACCGGCTTGCCGGAGAGCTCGGAGATCTTTTTGATGAACTCGTCGGTCTTGGCGATTCCCAGCGGCATGGGGATGGCACTGTGCTTGCCGGAGTAGTTGTCCTTCAGCCAGGTTAAGGTTTTGGTGGCCGAGAAGGGGCCGACGCTGATGGTGGCTTTTCCGTTGATGGAATCGCTTGCGTCATCCAGTTTGGTGCCACCTGGGTAGGTGTGGTAGGTGCCGTCGCACGGCGCGTCGAACACGTCGGAGATGTCCCCCAGGATGGTGGTTGGCACGCCGAACTCGGCAAAGAGCCGCTTGTATTCCCGGAAGTTGCCGGTGTTGGCGTCGAAGCCGGGGATCAGGTTGATTTTGCCGGTGCAGCGCCCCTCGATTTTCTTTCCCTCGGTGAGGGACTGGAGAATGGCCAGCAGCATGGCGTCGTAGCCATGGACATGGGAGCCGTTGAAGCTGGGGGTGTTTGCAAACGGTACCGGCATCCCCTCCGGAACGATCCCCTTGTTGCGGGCGTTCTTGAGGAATGCGGGCAGGTCGTCACCGATGATCTCCGGCATGCAGGAGGTAAACACTGCCACCATCTTCGGCTTGTAGAGGGCGATGGCATTTTCGAGACCTTCGTGGAGGTTGGTCTGGCCGCCGAAAACGGCGCCGTCCTCGGCCATGGAGTCGGACACTGCCGGTGCCGGCTCGCGGAAATGACGGTTCAGGGTGGAGCGGTAGTAGGAGGCGCACCCCTGGGAACCGTGGACAAAGGGGAGGCTACCCTCGAAGGCGTGGGCTACCAGTTCGGCCCCCAGCGGCTGACAGGCGTGGGGCGGGGCGATGACCAGCGCTTCCCGCTTGAAGTTCAACTCTTTGTATTCTTCGGTATTGATCCATTCGGCAACTCTGTCAACTTCTGATGCCGGTGTCTCAGTGACATATTTAACAGCAGCTTCTGCGCTCATAATAGACTCCTATCCTCCGGACCAATCTGTCCAGGAGAGTTTGTTTTGTTCCTGTATCGTTCAGCCTAGAATGGGCTTTCAACAAGCTTCCACGTCGGCGAGTTTACTGCCATGTCGATGTCGCGGGCAAACACCGAAAACCCTTGGTAGCCGTGGTACGGGCCGGAATAGTCCCAGCTGTGCATCTGACGGAACGGGATGCCCATCTTCTGGAAGACATATTTTTCCTTGATGCCGGAGCCGATCAGGTCCGGTTTCAGGGCATGGGCGAACTTTTCGAACTCGTACTCGGACGGGTCGTCGTAGACCACGGTGGCGTCGGGCATTTCCGAAGCGGTCCGGTCGTAGTCATCGGTATGGGCGAACTCGTAGCCCGAGCCGACGCACTCCATCCCCAGGTCCTCGTAGGCGCCGATGGTGTGGCGGGGACGGAGACCACCAACCAGCAGCATCACCTTCTTGCCGTCCAGGCGCGGTTTGTATTCGTCAATGATCGCCTGCATGATCGGATCGTACTTGGCAATGACCTGCTCCACCTTGTCCTGAATGGTCTGATCGAAGCGCTGGCCGATGGACCGCAGGCTCTCCCTGATCTTGGTCGGGCCGAAGAAGTTGAATTCCAGCCAGGGGATGCCGAACTTCTCTTCCATGACCTTGCACATGTAGTTCATGGAGCGGTAGCAGTGGATCAGGTTCAGCTTGACCTTGTGGGTGGCGGCGATTTTTTCCAGCTCGCCGTCGCCGGTCCAGACCGACTTGACGTTGAGGCCGATCTCCTCCAGCAGGGACTTGGCCGACCAGACATCACCACCGATGTTGTAGTCACCGATGAGGGAGATGTCATAGGGGGTCTCCGGCTCGGCAAATTCACGGGTGCCGATGATATGGTCGCGGATGGTGTCGTTGGAAATGTGGTGCCCCAGGGACTGGGAAACGCCGCGGAAACCCTCGCAGTTGCAGGGGATGATCGGCAGGTCCAGCTCCTTGGCCGACTGCCTGGTGGCGGAGTTGATGTCGTCGCCGATCAGGCCGACAGGGCATTCGGACAGTACCGTGATCCCCTTGGCCAGCGGGAAGAGC
>VEOV01000011.1 GCA_012026855.1 Geobacter sp. | reverse complement strand
GCCCAGCCGCCGCTCTACAAAATCAAGCGGGGGAAGAAGGAGCAGTATCTGAAAAACGAGGCGGCCCTGCAGGGCTACCTGCTTGAAGAAGGGACAGACAATATGAACCTGACCCTGGACAATGGTGAGCGAACCCTGCGCGGAAAGCAGATAATACCGGTGCTGCGTCAGGTGATCGATTACATGTCAGTCTTCGAAAAGGTCGTCAGAAAAGGATTTAACGAGGAGCTGCTGAGGCTCTTCATAGCGGTAAATGCCAAGGAAGTGTTTGAAGAGTTTGCCGATCTTACGCCGGTTTTCGAGAAGATCAAAGGTCTGAGAACTGATTTTGAATACGATATTACGGAAAAAAGGGCAGTTGTAAAGCTGGGCAACTTGAGGATCAGGCTTGATCGGCACACCCTTGACCTGCTTGCCGCCCATGAGTATACGCTGCTCTTCGAGAACAGCAAAAAAATGCGCTACAGTCTTGGATCTGCAGCTGCCGTAGTGACCTCGGAAGGTAAAGAGCTGCTGGTTACGGAAAGCTGTGAAGAGTTGCTCGCCTTTTTCCTTGATACTGCCAAGAAAGGGCTCTACATCCAGCGCTACAAAGGTCTTGGCGAGATGAACCCGGAGCAGCTCTGGGAGACAACCATGCACCAGGACAACCGGTTGCTCCTGCAGGTAAAGATCGAGGATATGGTGGAAGCGGAAGAGATCTTTACCGTTCTGATGGGGGATCAGGTTGAACCAAGGCGTGATTTTATCGAGAAAAATGCCCTCAATGTTTCAAATCTGGATATCTAATAATTGAAATTATAAAGGTTACGTATGCTCAACCAGACAAACAAGATTTCGGTAAATATTGAAGATGAAATGAAAAAGTCCTACATGGACTATGCCATGTCGGTCATCATCGGCCGGGCGCTCCCCGACGTGCGGGACGGCTTCAAGCCGGTGCACCGGCGCTGTCTCTATGCCATGTACGACATGGGGAACGACTACAACAAGCCGTACAAAAAATCGGCCAGGGTCGTCGGTGACGTTATCGGTAAGTATCATCCCCATGGCGATACCGCCGCCTATGACACCATTGTTCGGATGGCCCAGGATTTTTCCCTCCGCTACCCAATGGTGGACGGCCAGGGGAACTTCGGCTCCGTTGACGGCGACTCACCAGCTGCCATGCGTTACACCGAAATCAGGATGTCCAGGCTGGCCCACGAGATGCTGGTTGATCTGGATAAAGAGACGGTGGATATGGGAGCGAACTATGATGACTCCCTGCAGGAGCCGCTGGTACTCCCATCCAAGATTCCCAATCTCCTGGTCAACGGCTCATCCGGTATTGCCGTTGGTATGGCAACCAATATTCCGCCCCACAACCTCAGTGAAGTGGTTGATGGTGTCATTGCCACCATAGAAGACCCGGCAATTCCTCTGGAAGATCTGATGACCATCATTACCGGTCCGGATTTCCCTACGGCCGGCTTCATCTATGGTCGCGAGGGGATTATCTCCGCCTATCGCACCGGTCGCGGCATCATCCAGATGCGGGCAAGGGCGCGCATTGAAAAGCAGAAGAAGAGCGAGCGCGAGTCGATCATTGTTACCGAGATTCCTTATCAGGTGAACAAGGCGAGACTGATCGAAAAAATAGCCGAACTGGTAAGAGAGAAAAAGCTGGAAGGGATCTCCGACTTGCGCGATGAATCGGACCGGGACGGCATGCGGATTGTAATCGAGCTGAAAAAGGACGAAAATCCGCAGGTTCTGTTGAACCAGCTCTACAAGCAGACGGCGATGCAGTCCTCCTTCGGCATCATCATGCTGGCCATTGTCGGCAACAGACCGAAAATCCTGACCCTGAAGGAGACACTTCGGCACTTTATCGACCATCGTAAGGATATTGTCACCCGCCGGACGATTTTCGAACTGAAAAAGGCCGAGGCCAGGGCCCATATCCTCGAAGGTCTGAAGATTGCCCTTGACTGGCTGGATGCGGTTATTGAAATGATTCGCGAATCCAAGACCCCGGCTGAAGCCAAAGAAGGATTGATGGCCGGGAAGTTTGCCGATCCGGCCTGGCTTGCCAGGATGCAGATAACCGCTCCTGCCGCTTACAGCGGCTCTACCCAGCTGTCGGAGTTGCAGGCGCAGGCCATTCTGGAGATGAGGCTGCACCGGCTGACCGGGCTTGAGCGGGAGAAGATCGTTGACGAATACAACGAGGTACTGCGTTTTATCAACCGGTTGAAGGAGATTCTCGGCTCCGAGAAGGAGATTCTGGCGATTATCAAAACCGAACTGCTGGAGGTAAAAGAGAAGTTCGGTGATGCGCGCCGTACCGAAATCATTGCCCAGACCGCCGAAATTACCCTGGAAGACACCATCGTCGAAGAGGACATGGTGGTCAACATTACCCATACCGGCTATATCAAGCGGAGCGCCGTCTCCCTTTACCGGGCCCAGCGCCGCGGCGGCAAAGGGAAGACCGGCATCAAGACCAAGGACGAGGATTTTGTCGAGCACCTCTTCATCGCCTCCACCAAGGACTACCTGCTCTTCTTTACCGATGCCGGCAAGGTTTACTGGCTCAAGGTTTATGAGCTGCCGGAAGGTGGCCGGGCAACCAGGGGCAAGGCGATTGTCAACCTGCTGAACCTGTCCCAGGACGAGAAGGTATCGGCCATCCTTTCGGTGCGTGAGTTTAGCGAGGACAAGTTTATCATGATGGCGACCCGCCAGGGTGTGGTCAAGAAGACGCCGCTGCTGGAGTACTCCCACCCGAGAGCCGGCGGCATTCTGGCGGTCAATCTCGACGAAGGCGACAAACTGATTGAAGTAGCCCTGACAGACGGCAAGCAGGACGTACTGCTTGCATCCAGGAACGGCAAGTCGATCCGCTTCAGCGAGGAGGATGCCCGTCCCCAGGGGCGCGTAACCCGTGGTGTGCGGGGCATGACCCTTGAGGATGATGATGTTGTCATCGGCATGGAGATCGTCAATGATCTGACCGGTTCAACCATCTTCACGGTCACCGAGAACGGCTTCGGCAAGCGGACCGAGCTGGGTGAATATCGCGCCCAGAGCCGCGGCGGCAAAGGGGTCATCACCATCAAGACAACCGACAGAAACGGTTGTGTGGTAGGCATCAAGCAGGTGACTGACGAGAACGACATGATGCTGATCTCGGATCAGGGGAAAATACTGCGCGTGCCGGTTGCCGGCTTCTCCATCATCGGCAGGAACACTCAAGGGGTCCGTCTCATGGTGACAGAGACTGAAGAGCGGATCGTGGCAGTTGCCAAACTGGCTGAAAAGGATGATCAGGAAGAGGGCGGAGAAGATGACGAGCTGATTGATGAACTGGGTGAAGCCGAGATTGTCGATTCCGAGTAAAGTGGTACTATGGAAAACCCGCGTAAAATCGACAGAAGTTTCAAAGACCGGCTTAGCGTAATATCCCTGCTGGAGAAGCTCAGCAGGGACAACATCACTTATGCCGAGATGGATGATATCGGCGTGCAACTGAAAAAGGCCGGAAGATCCGCTGTCCAGCCCCTTTTGCGCAGACTCTGGAAGGAAAAGAGCGGCATACTTATCTCCAAGTATACCTATCTGCTCGATTTTCTCGACGACAAATACTGGCTTGACCAGATCATCCAGATTGCCTTGAAGAGGCGTGATCTGGGTGCTGAAGGCCGTACGGCAATCATGGCGACCCTTGAGGGTTGTGGCATTGATATCACTATTCCACCCTTCTCTGTTCTTTTTGCCGGTGGTTCTGTGCCTGTTCCCGAGCTCTTTGCGCAGATGTGTGCCAGTGGTGAAGAAGGGCTGCTGATTTTTCTTGATGACTTTGCCTTTATGGCCGACGAGCTCAAGCAGCAATTTCTCTTCGAACTGGCCGCCATTGCCGATAAAGGGGTGCTTGAGCCGCTTGAACTCCTGCTCCGGCATGAGGATGACAAGATCGTAAAAATGGCTGTAGCCGCCATCGCCAGGGTCCGCTTCAAAGAGGCGGCGAATACGCTGGCAATGTTTCGCCGGGAAGCAGACAGCTCACTCCATCAACATATAGACCAGAGTTTGCGCCGGCTCTCTTTTGTGGGGATTGCTCCCGATACTTCCCTGTCCAGCCAGCCGAGAAAGCCGTTTCACTCGGCATATGCCGGCCCTCTTGATGGCAACGGTTACCGGCATATCTGGCTGACCAGATGGCGGGAGGATGGCAAGCTGGACTCGGTGGATTTTCAGATTCACGATCTTTCAGGGCTGAACAGCGTCTGGGGGGTAAGCGCCGAAACTCCGGCCGCCTATGATGAGCGGGCAGCTGAAAGGTTTGCCCAGGAGCTGATTGAGCCGGTAGCTCCGGAGTATGCACTGTCACTGTTGTGCGATGCACTCCATAGAAGCCGGTCTGCCGGAACACCGCTCCCTCCGGAGTTTCTTCTCCGGCGTAGCGTTTTTGCTCCTGAAGAGCTTGTTCCGGCCCCGTACACACCTCTGTCCAGGAGTGTGCAGTTAAAAATTACTCCTGACCTTGTCGCCCAATCGGTGCAGCTTTTTGATGAAGAGTTTTTTGCCGGCTGGGGGCTGGAAAGCTGTAGAGTGTATGATCTGGCGGAAGAGTGGCTTGCTCTGGAAAAGAGAGTCAATGACGGGGCGATATCCCAGCCACTGGAACGGTTGATCGAGACTCTCTGCAGAGACGAGATTCAACCGGCGATAAACGACATTGCCAACCGCCTCTTCACGAATGCGGACTACATGACAAGAACAGGGGCTGACAGTGAGCTTGTCAACTCTGCCATCGCCGCAGCAGTGAGCATCAGCCAGTTTTCTCTGCCGTGCCATTTGCACCCGTTTTTGCGACGGTTTGCCATGGAGAGTATGATCGTTGCCAGAGAGTCGCTGGAAGAGGGGTATGATTTGCGTGATTTTTCTGAGGACGACTGGGAGTAGCCATGCATAAATCAATCGGAGTCATAGGAGCCGGCAGCTGGGGAACAACTCTGGCTGACCTGCTTGCCAAGAAGGGACACCGGGTCACCCTCTGGGCTTTTGAAGAAGAGCTGGTTGCCGAAATGGAACAGAGCCGTGAGAACAGCATCTACCTCAAAGGTATATCACTTTCACCCAACCTCTCTTTTACCGCCTCCCTTCAGGAAGCTGTGCAGGACAAGGCACTGCTCCTCTTTGTTTCGCCATCGCAGGTTATCAGGAAGGTTCTTTCCGGGGCACTGCCGTATATCGCCCCTGGAACGGTAATTGTCAGCGCTTCCAAGGGCATCGAGGTCGAAACCCTCATGCTGGTTTCCCAGGTTTATGAAGAGCTGTTGCCTGCGGATCTCTATGGAAGCTTTGCCGTACTGTCAGGGCCAAGTTTTGCCAGAGAAGTGGCCATGGAGATGCCGACAGCAGTGGTTGCCGCCGCTGCCGATCCGTTAGTGGCCAAGAGGGTGCAGGATACTTTTAACACCCCCTTTTTCAGGGTTTATACAAACAGCGATGTCATTGGCGTTGAGCTGGGTGGCGCGGTAAAAAATGTCATCGCCATTGCTGCAGGCATAGCTGATGGACTCGGTTTCGGTTGTAACACCCGGGCTGCCCTCATAACCAGAGGGCTTGCAGAAATAGCCCGGCTTGGGCTTGCCCTTGGCGCCAGGGGAGACACATTTGCCGGTCTTGCCGGGATGGGGGATTTGGTCCTTACCTGTACCGGTGACCTCTCACGGAATCGGAGCGTCGGCATCCAGCTTGGCCAGGGGAAAAAACTTGCAGAGATCCTCGGCGGCATGCGTATGGTTGCCGAAGGGGTCAAGACAACGGAATCCACCTGCCTGCTGGCGCGAAAGCTGAAAGTAGACATGCCCATCGCCTCCAAGGTGAACGATATTTTGTATAATGACCGGCCGGCACGGGAAGCTGTTATCGAGCTTATGTCAAGGGATCTGAAGGCGGAAAGTCTGTAACTAGCATCCATTCAAGGGTGGCAGATGAAACATGGCCTTACCATAAAGAGCAAAATTTTCCTGGCGACAGCTACAGTGCTTGTCTGCTCGTACGCCATTCTCTTCCTTTTATCCATTATTACCATCAAGAATTTTACCGCTGACGAGATTGCCAAGGATCTCGAAACTGCCCTCCGCTTTGCAAAGAACCAGTTCAACTACCGGCCTGATCTTGTTCTGGAAGCACTTAAACTCCCCATTGCCTCCGCAGATACGCAAAAGCTTTTCAGGAATGCAGATGCCAGTGGCCTTAAAGCAGCATCAAGGCAGTGGACAAAAAACCTCGATTTTCTTGAAATGCTTACCTTTTTCGACTCCCAGCAGGCAGTCATCAGCCGTATCAACGGCAAAAGTGACAAAGGCTCATTCCTGAGCGGCTTACTGCTTGATACGCTCTTTGACCGGCGACAGCCGATTGTCACTACCGAACTGGTCAGTCATGAAAAGTTTTGCGAAGAAGTAACTGTCGATGTCTGCAAGATGCTGCCTGAACATGAAGACGTGATGGTGCAGCTTGTATTGGTGCCGGTGGTTGATGGGAACGGCAGAATAATCGGAGCTATTGTCGCCGGAGACGATGTCAACAAGGACCCCTATCTTCCGGATATTCAGCAGAAGGTTTTTGGCAAAAGTGTTGAGATGCTCATTACCCAGAAGGGGGAGCGGATAGCCACCACGATGTCCGGCGGAGATGTTGTCTCCCCCTCACTGGAGCCCAGAGTTCTGCAGTCGCTGAAAGGGGGATACCGGTTCAACGGCACAACAGTGCTTAATGGCAAAGCATTTGAAATGATTGCCGAGCCTATTCTCAATAACAGGGGAGAATTTATCGGCTCAATCGCAGTTGCCCTTGCTGAAAGCAGCTTCAAGAGCATATGGCATGAGAATTTTTATAACCTGCTGATTTGTGGCCTGCTCAGCATCATCCTGATTTTTGTGCTTTCCTATCTCATTGCCTGGCAGATTTCAGCAAGAATGCGGATTTTTTCGGAAGCAGCCACAGCGATAGAACTCGGCGTTTTCTCTACCAAGGTTGAAGGGGGAGGGGGGCATGAATTCAAAGTTTTGGCCGAGACCTTTAACAGGATGTCCAGTTCTCTGGAAGAGCGGGATAAAATAATTCAGCAGCAGAATGAATCGCTGTCACAACTGAATCTAGAGCTGAATAAAAATATTTTGGAGCGGGCGGAACAATACGTTGCCGCAACTGCCTTGCAGAGAGCTGTCATCAAATGTTTTGGCGACGGGCTCATCATAGCTGATGAACACTGTAAGATAGTTCAGGTAAATCCTGCGGTAGAGAGTTTGCTTGGAGCAGGCGTAAACGAGCTTCTCGGCAAACATCTAGTGGTGGTGTGCGAAATCCTGCAACTTACTGAACTTCAGAACCTCCTTGAGACAGGTTCCTGCGAGATGGCCGCAGATCATGAGCTTGTTATTCTCCAGCAGTTTTTTCAGAAGCAGCTCAGGTTTTGCATCAGTGGTTTCAGGGATGATGGCGGCAAGCACCGGGGGGTGCTGCTCAAGATTCAGGATGTTACCGATGTCGGTGAGGTTGACAGACTGAAAGGTGGCTTTATCGCCAAGGTTTCCCATGAGTTGAAGACGCCTTTGACCTCGATGAAGAGTTCATTACAGTTCATCCTTAAAAAAGGGAAATGGCTGACAGGAGTTGAACGGGAGATGCTGGACGTTTGTCTCCGCAATACGGAGAGGCTTATCGGGCTGATTACCGGCATACTGGAAATTACCAGAATTGAGGCGGGGCAGATCCAGTTCTCCATGCGGCCGTTGCAGATTGGGGAGATTGTCCTGTACATGCTTGAAGAGTATAAAGGTGTCGCCCTGGCCAAGAATATTTCACTGGTCAATGATATCCCGATGGATCTGCCTAAAATTTACGGTGATTATGAAAGGGTCAGCCAGGTTCTGTCTAATCTTCTTTCAAATGCAATCAAGTTTTCCCCACCGAGCTCGGTTGTAACACTCTCTGCCGAAGTTTTGGAGAGCGAGCTGGCCGTTTCGGTCGGCGATGCTGCCCGGGTAATTCCGGTAGAGTGCAGGGAGGCTCTTTTCAGCAGATTTCAGCAGATCAGCTCTCCTGAAGACGGCGAGTTCTCTGGTAGTGGTATCGGTTTGTCGATCTGCAGGGAAATTGTGGCAAAACATGGTGGGACTATCTATCATGCGCCAGGGGGGTCAGGCGGGAATGTTTTTACCTTCAGGATCCCATTGGCCGGAGAGTTGAATGATAAGTGATAAGATACTGATTGCCGACGACGAGAGTGATATTGCCTTGATTCTCAAGCTGCAGCTTGAAGATGCCGGCTACAAAACTGTTCGTGCCAGGGACGGTGCCGAAGCCCTTGAGATGCTTGCCAAAGAACAGTTTGAGCTGCTGCTGCTCGACATAAAAATGCCCAAAATCGATGGCATGCAGGTACTCAGGCATGTCAGGACCTCCTACCCTGCCACTGTTGTCGTCATGATGACTGCCCATGGTAACGAAGATATCGCTGTTCAGGCGATGAAAGACGGGGCACTGGATTACATAGCCAAACCTTTTTCAAACGATGACATGATCAAGAGGGTTGAACGGGCCATAAACTACAACAGGACGCTGCAGGAGAACCAGAATCTGCAGCGGCAGCTGGCTGCAGAGCAGATGAAGACAGAAGCAATTTTGCAGGGAATGGCAGAGTTGCTGATTGCCGTTGATACTAATGGGCTGGTCATATCAGTCAACCGGATGGCAGAGTATTTTCTGGGCATCAGCCGCGATATGATCATTGGCAAGAGCCTGGATGAGCTTTTGGAAGTAGAGCTGCCCGAAAACGTGGAACTGCCACTCAGAAAAGTCCTCCTGACCGGTGCGCCCGAGATTGATGTCAACTACTCCATTGCCGGTCCGACAGGTAATATCCCGGTGCTGTCCAGCGCTGCCCCTCTTTATGACAACTCCGGAGATCTTATCGGCGCTGTGGAGATAATCCGGGATATCACCAGTCTCAAGGCGCTGGAGAGAGAGCGTGAGGATTTTGTCAGCATGCTGACCCACGATCTGAAAAATCCCATCACCTCCATAGTCGGTTCGCTCGATCTTGTCAGAGAAGGGCGTCTGGGGCCGATTAATCCTGACCAGAGGGAGTTTTTGGAGTCTGCCGAAGAGAGCTGCTCTGAAATGGTTGAGATGATCAACTCGCTGCTTGATATCCATAAATTCGAAGCAGGCAAGATGGTGATGAACTTCAGGGAGGAAAAAGTAGCACATTTGCTGGACAAGGTTGCAGCGCAGTTTTCTGCAGTTGCTGCAAAGCAGCAGCTTGAGCTGACCTTTGCCATTGAAAATAAGCTCTCTGAATGTTCTCTTGATCGGACAACCTTCATCAGAATGGTCAGCAACCTCGTGACCAATGCCATGAAGTTTACCCGTGAGGGGGGACGAATTACTGTTGGCGCTGCTGTAAGAGATGCAGATGCCCAGGAGATGGCATCAATGCCGAAAAACCTTTATCCGGCAGCTCTGCTGCCTGCCACAGGCAGATTCCTGAAAATCACGGTTACTGATAGCGGCGCAGGCATCCCTTCAGATGCGCTTGCCTCGATATTTGATCGCTATGTTCAGGCGGAGAACAGGAGGATGGGCAAGACTAAAGGGACCGGACTCGGGCTGGCTTTTTGTCGCAAGGTTATGGATGCCCATAAGGGTTTTATCTGGGCAGAGAGCGAAGAGGGGAAAGGGAGCAGGTTTATTGCACTTTTCCCGTTGTCTGGCAGGACGGAAAATGAAACGCAGCATTGATTGGCTGATCTCCAACGCTTTCCTGCCAACCCTCTTCCTGTTGTTGCTCACAGCGTATCCCCTGCTTACCCCATCTGCCGAATTTACAGGGGACGATTATTATTTCATTCTGCAGAACCCTTTGGTAACTACCCCCGGAATCGCTCCACTGGCAGAAATCTGGCAACGTCCAATGAAAAATGAATACTTTCCGGTAACGATAACCAGTTATGCTCTGGAATACCGGTTGTGGGGTGCACGGGCCAATCTTTTCCATCTTACCAATTTGCTGCTGTTTGCCTTTATTGGGCTGTTCGCCAGGGAACTGGCGATTCGTTTGTCTGAACTGGTTTGCCAGGGAAGGCAGGATCGGGAGTGGCTCACGCCACTTGCAGGCATGGCAACGCTTTTAATGTTGTGTCACCCATTGAATGTGGAAAGTGTTGCTGCAATATCCAACCGTAAAGAGCTGCTTTACGTCTTATTTGCACTGTTGTCCATACGCTGTTACCTGTCGGAGAGAAAGGTCTGGATCAGCACGACCTCTGCCATCTTTTTCATGGTTCTGGCCCAGCTTTCTAAAGGGTCTGCGGTAATTCTTCCAGGGATTTTTTTATGCTGTGAACTGATGACTGTATGGCTGAAGAGAGACAGGCTGAAATTGCACCGGGTAGCAGCTGCCGGGCTGCTGGCGGTGGTTATTTTTATTGCACAGTTCCGTATTGCCCTTAAAGCCGGGGTGGTTGAAAAAAACATTGAAATTGATCTGCTGTCGAGAATCGGCGGGGTTATACGCTCGTTTAACATGATGATAGTCAAATTCCTGTTGCCGATTAACCTGTCCTATGATTATGACTTCGTCTGGCCCCATGGGCTGCCGCCTGTGAAGGAATGGCTTCTGCCCCTCTGTGTAGCAGGGCTGCTGATATTGCTGATCGTTCGTCGCAACTGGGGGATATTTCTGGTTGCCACAATGTTGTTGTTGACTCTTATGCCCTACGCCAACATAATTCCACTCAGGCATAACAGTGTGGGACAAATGGTTTTCTATGATCATTACCTTCTCTTTGCAACCGTAATTTCCGCTTCGTTGCTGACCATTGTTCTGCTACCATTTGACCGGAAATGGCAACTTGCCCAGGTTGTTGCCTTTACAGTATGTATCGTGCCTCTGGCAGGCTATAACAGTTATCTTTTCAGGTTCTGGCAGACACGTGAGTCCCTTTATCGCCGTATTATCCAGATTGCACCGGCACTGCCAAAGGGTTATCTCTTTCTCGGGGAAACTCTTAACGAGAAAGGTCGCTATAACGAGGCAATCGATATCTTTGATAGACTGCTCTCGCTGGATAACTGGTTTCCAACCTATTTGAAGGTATATCGGGATATCGGTGATGCCCATGCCTTCAGCGGACAGTTGCCTGAGGCTGTAAAATTCTACCGCAGCTACCTGCAGTATCAACCTAAAGACAGGGGGGTATTACAGAACCTGTCTGCTGCCCTCATAGGGCTTGGTCAGTATGGAGACGCAAAGGTGACAATTATGACCTGGCTGAGTCACTATCCAGATGATGCTGAAGCCAAGTACAATATGCAGATTTGCGAGAGGATGCTTTTGGCCAAGCCTTTACCATGAGATGGGGGTGCCGGTGTCTGATGATTTAAGCAGGATACAGAGAGTGCTTGAGTTTGAAGGTGAGATGTCCAGCGTCAGGGACATCGACCTTTTGCTGGAGAAAATCCTGGGCGAAGCCCGCCGGTTTACAGCTGCGGATGCCGGTTCGATCTACGTTCGTGAAGGAGACTCCCTCAGGTTCAGTTATACCCAAAACGACACCATGCAGGCAAAACTTCCTGCCGGGAAAAAACTGATTTATTCCACCTTCACTACTCCTATCAACAGCAGTTCCATCTCCGGCCATGTTGCTCTGACAGCAAAACCGCTCAATATTGCCGATGCCTGGAATATCCCGGCGGGTACACCATACTCCTTTAACAGGAGTTACGACGAGCTTTCCGGTTACCGGACCAGATCAATGCTCACTCTGCCTCTTATTGCCCAGCGTGGTGACGTGTCAGGTGTGCTGCAGCTGATCAACGCCAAAAACGAGCTTGGCGAAGTGATCCCATTCCCCCAGTCGGGGATGCAGATTCTGGCCCACTTTGCCAATGCTGCGGCTAATGCCGTTGAACGGGCAAAGCTGACCCGGGGCATAATCATGCGGATGAACAAGATGGCAGAGCTGCGCGATCCCAAGGAGACCGGTGCCCACGTGAACCGGGTTGCATCCTACTCAGTAGCACTTTATGAGGCATGGGCACATGAGCAGAATGTTGCCGAGGATGAACTGGAGCGGACCCGGGATCTGCTAAGGCTTGCGGCAATGCTTCATGATGTGGGCAAAGTGGCGATTTCCGACCTTATCCTGAAAAAGCCGGGGCGGTTCACTCCGGAAGAGTTTGCCATCATGAAAGAACATACCCTCTTTGGAGCCAGGCTTTTTGCCGAGCTCTATTCTGACATTGATGAAGCTTCCTTGCTGGTAACCATGAATCATCACGAGCGCTGGGATGGCAACGGCTATCCCGGCTTCGTCGACTACCTGACGGGAGAACCTCTGGCCGGCTATGAGACCGAAGATGGCAAGGCCCGGGGGAAAAAGGGGGAGGAGATTCCTCTTTTCGGCAGAATAGTGGCAATTGCCGACGTTTACGACGCCCTCTCCAACAGACGCTGCTACAAGGAGGCATGGGACCAGGATGCCGTCGTTGCCGAGCTGGAAAACGAGTCTGGTAAAATGTTCGACCCGGACCTCCTGAGGATTTTCTTGCAGAACATTGAGACCTTTCACCACATTTCAACCCTCTATCCTGACTGAAAAAGTCCGAATCTGCTTGAGTTTTAAGCGCCCTTCATACTATTATCTAAGGATTGAACTAAAGTTTTGGAGTGTCCATGAGCCAAGAATTCATCCCCAAGTGGGTTGCGTGGGAAACTACGCAAAAGTGTAACCTCAAGTGCGTTCACTGCCGCTGTTCCTCAGATATGACCTCTTCCGAGGGGGATTTTTCCACCGAAGAGGGGAAAAAGCTTCTCAAGGAGATTGCCGATTTTTCCAAACCGGTAGTGGTTCTTTCCGGTGGCGAGCCACTCCTGCGCAAGGATATTTTCGAGCTTGCCTCTTACGGCACATCGCTCGGCTTGAGGATGTGCATGGCCACAAACGGCGCCCTGGTGAATGATGAAGTCTGCGAAAACATGAAAAAAGCGGACATCAAGATGGTGTCGCTATCTCTTGACGGCTCCACTGCCGCGGTCCATGACGATTTCCGCTCTTGCGCCGGGGCCTTTCAGGGAGTTATCAATGCGGCTGAGTATTTCCGCAAGCATGGCCAGAAGTTTCTCATCAACTCCTCCTTTACGAAACGGAATCAGTCGGATATTGCCAACACTTTCAAGCTGGCCAAGTCCCTGGGGGCCACAGCCTGGTATATGTTCATGATTGTTCCCACCGGGCGCGGTGAGGAAATCATGAATGAGCTGATCTCCAAGGAGGACTACGAGGAGATTCTGGACTGGCACTACCAGCAGGAGAAACTGGAGGATGACATCCTCATGCGCCCCACCTGCGCTCCCCACTACTACCGGATTGTGCCGCAGAAGGCCAAGGCCGAAGGGGTCAAGTTCGAGCGCCGCTCATTGACCTTTTCCACCGGAGGGGGCAAGGGGTGTATCGCTGCCCAGACCATCTGTCTCATCGACTGTTTTGGCAATGTCAAGCCATGTTCCTATTTCCACCGCACCGCCGGCAATGTGAAAGAGACCCCGTTCCGGGAGATCTGGGAGAACTCCGAGATCTTCAAGGCCTTGCGCAACTTCAAGGCCTACAAGGGCAAGTGCGGCGAGTGCGAGTACATCAACGTCTGCGGCGGCTGCCGGGCGCGGGCCGATGCGGTGTATGGCGACTACATGGCAGAAGAGCCGTTCTGCAATTACGTGCCGATCCGGACACAGAAAAAATCATAACATCCTGAGGAGGGTTTTACATGAATACACGTTTTCTCGATGCCTGCTGGGGCAAACCGGTTGATCGTACCCCGGTATGGCTGATGCGTCAGGCTGGCCGCTATCTCCCCGACTACATGCGGGTCCGTTCCAAGTGCACTTTCCTGGAGCTCTGCAAGACTCCTGAGCTGGCTGCTGAAGTATCGATTCAGCCGGTGGATATCCTCGGCGTAGATGCTGCCATACTCTTCTCCGACATCCTCACCCCGGTCGAGCCGATGGGGATGAAGCTCGACTTTGTCCCTGGGCCGGTTTTCGAACATCCGATTAGATGCATGGCTGATGTGGAGGCGCTGCGGATTCCCGATCCGGAAGCTGATGTCCCCTACGTGCTGGAAGCAATCAAAATTCTCCGCCGCGAGTTGGCCAACAAGGTGCCGCTGATCGGCTTCGGCGGTGCGCCGTTCACCCTGGCCTGCTACATGGTAGAGGGCAAAGGTTCCAAGGACTGGGCAAACATCAAGAAGATGATGTACACTGCGCCTGAGGTTTACGCTGCTTTGATGGAAAAGGTCACCATGATGGATATGGAGTACCTGAACGCCCAGATCACGGCTGGCGCCCAGGCGATCCAGATTTTCGACACCTGGGGCGGCGTACTTTCGCCAGCCGACTACGCCCGCTTTGTCCTCCCCTATACAACTAAGCTGATCAATGGCCTCAACCGTCAGAACACTCCGGTCATCCACTTTGTCAAGGGCGCTGCTACCATGCTTGACACGGTGCAGCAGGCCGGTGGCGATGTCATGGGGCTCGACTGGCACGTTGATCTGGGCAAGGCGCGTGATATCCTTGGCCCCAAGGTTGCGGTTCAGGGGAATCTCGACCCAACAGTCCTTTACGGTTCCAAAGAGATCATCGAGCGTGAAGTCAAGCGGGTACTGGACGAGAACGCCGGCCGCCCGGGTCACATCTTCAACCTCGGCCACGGCATCCTGCCGACAGTGCCACCGGAGAACGCTACCTTCATGGTAGAGTGCGTCCACCGGCTGTCCCAGAAGTAGCCGGTGAGCGAGCGTCTGGACGATCTGGAGATTCAGCTGACACACCAGCAGAAGATGGTGGAGGAGTTGAACGAGCTGGTTTACAACCAGCAGCTGGAGATCGACCGTCTGGCAACCGAGCTGCGTCAGTTGAAGGAACAGCTCCCTTCCCTCAACAAGAGTCCTGAAGAGGAGTCGCCGCCGCCCCACTACTGAAACATTACTGAAAAAATGAAGACCCGCCAACGAATCGGCGGGTCTCTTTATTTTCAAATCCTGGTTCCCTTTTCAAAGGGTTATCCCGGAGGTGGTTGGCTCCGGAGCAATGTAGCAGCTATGTCAGTGTACAGCCTGGCGGAGTATCTTCGATAGCGCTGCCCTCCTTTTTGACAGCCATTTAGCTCCTTTTGAATAAAATATAGCACGTGAAATGGAAATTTCCAGTCTATTAAAATAATTTTTTTATGAGTATACTTCAAAGGTTGCTCAACAGCTGTACCCCATGCCCCTGCCCCAGAGCCAGATGCTATTGAGTGTTATTCGGAGCCAGCGCGTTTACCCTTTAGCCCCCTATCACTTCCTTTCAGCAACAATCTGCATGATGCGGATCCGGCCTTCCTGTAAATTGCAGAACTGATTCTTCAGCATTGACGGGAATTCATCCCCCAAAAGAAGATGGAGTCCAAGGACAGGTTTGGAGGATTCGCTGCTTTTTGTAGCGATCTTACGGAACCAGGCAGTTGCGGATTCAGTATCATCCTGCCAAAGCTTGATGTCAAAACCGGTGGCTGCAAGTATCAGCCTGCTCTCTTCCGGAGACACAAGAAAACTACTACCCGGTTCAGATGCCCAGGGAACCGGGTAATGGAGCGTTTCACCGGAACCGCTGAAGACGTCGTAAGCCGCCAGCACCCCTCCAGGTTTTAAAACACGGTAAAATTCACCATAGAGCCTCGATTTGTCGGAAATATTCATTGATGCATGCTGTGTCCAGACTGCATCGAAGCTTTGATCAGCATAGGGCAGATCAAGAGCATCCCCCTGCTGGTAGTCGACAAGGTGATTCAGGCCGACCATATCAGCCAGCATTGAGGCAACACGGCAATACTCTTTGCTAAGGTCAAGGCCGGTAACCATGCAGCCGTAGGTTGCTGCAAGGCAGCGTGACGGGCCGCCGATGCCGCTTCCCACATCAAGAATCTTCATCCACTGCTGGATATTGGCGGCACTGGCAAGCTCCATGGTCGCCTTGCGTCCGCGGGTATGGAACTCGTCAATGGGGGCCAGATCATCAATTTTCAGGCAGTCGAGTGATTTGCCGGCGGCCTGCAGGGCAGCAATAATCCGCTCTGTCAGCGGCTCTCCGGCATAATGGCGGAGGATGTCTCCATGTAATTGGTCAGTCACCATATAAAGAAATTATCCTTGCGCTGGCTTTATGGCAGTAAAAAGGATTCGCCTGAAGGTGAACATGATCTCCCCCTCTGGAAGGGCGTTTATCAACAGTTCCCGGTAGCGCTGCATGAACGGTTCATGCAGCTCATGGGGCAGCCGTTCTAAATACGGGACAAGGGTGGTCCCCTTGGTCCATTCGGCAATGGCAGCTGCATTGGGCAGATATGTCGGATAGACTTTTTCCAGAACGGTGAACTCAGTAGTGCCGCAGCCGTGAAGAAGCTGTGCATACTGGTCGATTTCCAGGACCGGGGAATGCCGCACCCAGCCTCCTAACGCAGCTCTGAAGGGCTCTTCCGAAGCAGCGGCAATGATGCAGGTATGTGAAGGGTGGCGATGGTTGGCTGGTATCTGCACAGCAAGCTGGCCGCCAGGATTGAGCAGGGTCCAGAGCCGGGGGATGAGGGCGTGATGATCTTCTACCCAGTGCAGTACGGCGTGGGAAAAGAGGAGATCCCACGTTCCGGAGACAGTTTCGACTGAGCCCAGTTCAAAACTGACCCGGTCAGCACAGCGCTCCGCAGCTTTTTGGAGCATTTCCGGCGAGCTGTCCACCCCGGTGACACGGCTCTTCGGGAGCTTGTCTGCCAGTGCCAATGCCAGTTCCCCGGTACCACAACCGATGTCAAGTACGGAAAGCCCTGAACGGACATTGATCAGGGCGAACAGGTCGTTGAAGGGAGCGAGGCGTTCCTGCTTGAATTTATGATACTGCTCAGGATTCCATGACATTATGTCCTCCATTGGCAACAGCCTGAAGAGAGATCAGCGCTGCCTATTGACAGTCAAAATGAATGGCCAGCCAGATTGTCGGTTCCTGCAGGTCAGTCGCATCTACCCGATGACGGCGGTGGGCCGGTAGCATGATGGCATCGCCGGGGAGCAACTGCTTCAGTTCAGGTTCCCCTTCGATCTGCAGGACTGCACTGCCGGCAAGCATCAGCACCCACTCATCCCAGGACTGATCATACCACTCCCCCCCGGGCGTTGCGTGACCGTTTGATACAATACGCTCTACCCTTATGCCTTGCCGCTGCAGCAGGGTTTCAAACAACTCTTCGCTGGTATCAGCCACCGGCAACAGCAGATTTTTCATGGGAAGGTTCATGTGATGACTCTGGCAATAATGGTGAGAAAGGATGGTGGAGCTGATCGGGATCGAACCGACGGCCTATGCGTTGCGAACGCATCGCTCTCCCAACTGAGCTACAGCCCCTTAAGTTTACTCATGATAAGGCAGAAGCAGGGTAAATTCAGCACCCCCTCCCTGATGATTTCTGACTTTTATTTTGCCACCGTGATTAATCATGATCCTGTTTGCGATCGGCAGTCCTAGTCCGGTACCGTTCTTTTTTGTGGTAAAAAACGGATTAAAGATGCTGTTCTGCTGGTTTTTCGGGATACCTTCGCCGCTGTCGGCAATTTTTATCAAAATCATCCGGTCTTTACTGGAGAGAGAAACCGAAATTTTCAGCACCCCGCCACCCTTCATGGCTTCAAGTGCATTATAAAAAATATTGATAAAGACCTGTTTGAGCTGCTGACAATCAGCGTAGAGCGTCAGCTGTTTTCGCGGGTAATGCCGGCTTACTTCGACACCGATCTTTTGGCAGGCATGACCTACTATGGAGAGTGAACTATCGATAAGGTCGACAATGGTGCAACGGTCATAGCAGATAGTTGTCTTTCTGGAAAATGAAAGCACATCATCAAGCAGGTTTTCCAGGCGTTTTTCTTCTTCAATAATTGTGGATATATAGCCTTTTTCCGGCGTTCCGTCCGTAATTTTACCGTCAAGTCTGCGGGCAAAACCACCGATGGCAACCAGTGGCCCCTTCAGTTCGTGGGCAATGCCGGCAGCCATCTCGCCGATAGTAGCAAGCCGCTCGCCGTGGAGAAGCTGCTCCTGAGCCTCGTGAAGCCTGCAGTTTGCTTCCTCGAGATTTTGACAGAGCATCAGGTTTTCGATGGCAATGCCGGCATGGTTGGCAAATAGCTGCAGAAATTTCATGTCATCCCTGCCGGTCCTGCGCCCGCTTCTGTTGTTATCGGCAATAATAATTCCGAACAGGCTGTCCTTGAAGATCAGGGGGATAGATACAAATGATTTGATGCCCATTGTCGTCAAAAAGCTTTCACTACTGGATTCGATCTGCATAGGCTCTTTTTGCAGCAGAACTTTCTTTTCGGCAACGGTTCTGTAAAACGGGTCTCTCCCTTTTACAAGTGCAATCCTGCAGCTACGGAGCCTGCGGCTGAAATCTGAAGACGCCATTCTTTCAATTTCAGCATCAGAGATATCCACATTGTCATGCAGATAATGGAACGGCTCATCTATTCCCAGCATCCCCTGCAGGGTTTCTGACCGTTCGTTCAGCATTAACAGCATTGCCCTGTCAAAGAAACCGGGGGTGACGAGCGAGACGAGCAGGAGATGGGTAAGGCGGTTCAATCTAATTTGGGAAAGGTTGATTGTACTGAGTCGATTGAGGAGGGCGAGTTCCCGCAGTTTGTGATGGTTCTGCTCGTTGATTCTTTGCAGTTGCAGGGTTCTGGCGGCAACGCGTCTTTCAAGTTCCCGGTTTAGTTTCTGAATCTGCTGTTCAGCGCGTTTTTTTTCGGCAATTTCCTGTTCAAGCTTGCTGTTGGCGGCTAAAAGGTCGCGGTTATGGTCAAGCAGCAACTCTTCGTGTTGCTTTTTAAGTTCAAGAGCCGCCCTTTCCCACTCGGAAATGAAGCCTAGTTCGATCCTGTCAAAGTAACGCTCCACATAGATGTGAGCCCATCTACACAGGGAGGAGTCCAGTGTTGAACCATCAATCAGATCGTGGTAGCTCTGGCGGAAGTATTTCATCAGGCCGAGGAACATCTCAAGTGTTATTCCCCGATTGCGATGGGCCCTGGCCTGCTCTACCCCGAAGGCGGTGATTCTGTCATTGACTGATTCGCAGGACGGCGCAAGTTCCGGAATATCGGCGGATTCGGAAAGGGCGTTTATAAGGCCGGCAGAAAGCCCCTGGATCGATTTTATCCAGACATCCGGCGACGCAGGGGTGAAATTAATATAGCCGATCTGCTCGGCATACATCACAATCCGCTTTACCAGAAGGGATTCACCTTCTGCTATGATCTGCGAAAGAGTTAACATGGGGGGGCGCAGCTGAAGCAGCGCATAGGAAAAGGGGGCAAAATGCCAGAAGGGTGCAACAGGATGATTTCCTGAGAAGCGGGTAATTTCATCGTCTCTCCGGAGCGGGTCAAGACGCTGGAAAAAATCAGTGGTGTTTCTCCTTGCGTTCCTCTTCAATCTTGCAGTCGATACAGAGTGTGGTGACGGGTCTGGCCTTCAGTCGGCCTTCACTGATCTCTTCGCCGCAGAGCTCACAGACACCGAATTCGCCCTGGTCAATTCGCTCCAGAGCCTCCTTGATCTTGTTGATCAGTTTTCGCTCGCGGTCGCGAATGCGCAGTTCGAAATTCCGGTCAGATTCCTGAGTAGCCCTGTCAGTAGGATCCGGGAAATTGACATTGTCTGCGGTCATCTCGGAGACTGTTTTGCCGGCTTCACCGAGAAGATTGCGCATCTCATCGTGTAAAACCTGTCTGAAGTACTCTATTTTATCCTGATTCATGGCAGGTGGCCTCCTGAATATAAGCCCATATTAAAAAATATTTTCGCATGCAAGTAAAGTCTTTTTTCTACTGCACTTTTCAGAGTGCCGCAGCAAGTGCTTCATCCACTTTTTTTACGCCGACAAGCTCGATTCCTTTGACTTTCACCTGTTTCAAGCTGCCGTAAGGGAGGATGCATCTGGTAAAGCCGAGTTTGACCGCTTCCCTGATCCGTATCTCCGGCTGGCTTACAGCCCTTACTTCTCCTGAGAGACCCACTTCGCCGAGAAAAAGCGTTTGTGGATCAATAGGTTTGTCAAGGTGGCTGGAGGCAACCGCCATAACCATTCCCAGGTCTGCAGCGGGTTCGTTCAATCTTACACCGCCGGCTGCATTGAGGAAAATATCGTGTCCTGACAGATGCAGGCCGACCTTTTTCTCAAGCACTGCCACCAGAAGTGCAAGCCGGTTGTGATCAACACCGATGGTTGTACGGCGAGGGTTGCCGAATGATGTTGCGGAAACAAGCGCCTGAAGTTCGACCAGAAGAGGCCTTGTCCCCTCCAGGGCAGAAACGACTATCGAGCCGGAAACCCCTAGCGGTCTCTCTGCGAGGAACAGTTCCGATGGGTTGGCAACCGGGGAGAGACCGGTATCTTTCATTTCAAAGACACCGATTTCATTGGTCGAGCCAAATCTGTTTTTTACTGCCCGCAGAATTCTGAATGAGTGTCCTGAATCACCTTCAAAATAGAGAACAGTGTCAACAAGATGCTCCAGTACGCGGGGGCCGGCCAGAGAGCCGTCCTTGGTGACATGGCCGACCAGAAACAGCGGGATTTTACCCCCCTTGGCCGTCAGCATCAGTCGTCCCGCAGACTCTCTTACCTGGCTGACACTGCCTGGCGCAGATTCGATAGTGGATGTGAAGACGGTCTGGATGGAGTCGATCACTGCGGCGACTGGCTTCAGTTCGGCGATTTGTGCGGCGATCCGCTCGATATTGGTTTCCCCGAGCAGGTAAAGGTTGTCCGAAGTGATCCCCATGCGCATTGCCCGTAGTTTGATCTGTTCCACCGACTCTTCCGCGGATACATAAAGGACTTTGCCGCCATTTGAAGCGAGATGGGCAGATGCTTGCAACAGGAGCGTGGATTTACCAATGCCTGGATCTCCGCCGATAAGCACCATGGAACCTTCGACCAGGCCGCCGCCCAGAACCCGGTCAAATTCGGATATGCCGCATGAACTGCGGTTCTGGATATCACGCTTTACCATGGAGAGCGGTACCGGTTTGGCAGCTTCTCCGGACAGGAGTCTTGTCGAAGAGATCTCCTGCTCTTCTGCCATGGTGTTCCATTCGCCGCAGTCAGGACACTTGCCCAGCCATTTGGGTGACTGGCAGCCACATTTCTGGCATGCAAAAAAAGACTTTTTCTTCAATTCAGCCACCTTTAAGCGTTTTATTGAATCTTATGCCGCGGGCATTGCAGTGTCAACAGGACATCGCCGTCGGGACGCCATTCCCGTTAAAGCTTGCAAAAGTGTTGATTTTGGATAGGATAAGAAAGACGTTTTTTAATGCTTTGGAGTCGCTATGCCAGAACCTGATGAAAATACTCGTTCAATCAGCAGCCAGGATCAGAATCTTCAGCTGGATGCCGCTTTGAATGCTCTTGCCAAGGCACAGAAAGCACTGAATTTTTATCCCCCGGATCATCCACAACGTGACGAGGCAATTACTTCAGCATATGCACTGCTCAAGCCGATGTTGCAGAAGAGGGAGCTGATACTACTCTGGAGCAGGGATGCCTGTACCGCTCCTGAAGCCGGTCTCAGAAGCACTTCATCCACTGCCAAGGCTTTGGCGAGGGAGATGCTGACGCGCAAACTTCAGCGCCTTATCATCCTGCCGGAACTTTCGGTGCGAGAGCTCAAGGCATTTCTTACGATATTGACTGCCGACGCTTCGGAAGTGCTGTCATCCGGCGGTATCGAGAAGGCTGTCAGCCGTGCCGGTATTTCTTCAATCGGTGTCAATGAAGTTGATCTGGAGCTTTTGAAACAGAAGCAACATGAAGGCGCCGAGGAAGAGACCGGTGTGCCTGGCGAAGCAGGCAGCGAAGGGGAGGATGGCAGCTCTTCAGGTAGTGCTATGCAGCTTACTCCAGAGGAGAAAAGCCTGGAGCCACTTCTCAGCAGGCTCAAATCTTCCGTTGATGAAACCGAGTATCTGGAGCTTGCCAGGGAAATAATGGATTGCGTCGAGCGGCTTAAGGCTAAGGAGTTTTTCGGGCCGCTTCCGCAAGCACTCGAGATTCTGTTGCAGGAGTACTCTTCCCCGGAAAGAAGCCCGGCAGAGAAAGAGTATACTCGATATGTGCTTGAGCAGATAACCGATGCTGGTGTTACAAATTACCTGCTTGATAATCTGGAGCAGAGAAGCGATGAGTTGAGTGACCTTGTCGATAATCTATGTACTACGATCGGGAAAACTCTGGCCTATCCACTTATTCAGCGACTCTGTGTAGCTGAATCGCTGCGTATGCGTAAATTTGTCGCCAATGCGTTGACGAGAGCCGGGGAGGCCGCAGTCCCTGCGATTGTGTCGATGCTGAAGGATGAGCGCTGGTACGTTGTCAGGAACATGGTAACCATTCTTGGCGAAATTGCTTCAATTAGTGCCTTGAAACCGCTTCAGCAGGCTATTTGGCATCCGGAAACGAAGGTAAGAAAAGAGGTGGTCAAGTCTCTTCTTAAAATCAGTCCACAGGGGGCTGAAAGCTCTGTCATCGAGCTGCTTGGTGACAGCGATCCGGAGGTGGTCAGACAGGCTGTTTATTCCCTTGGAGCCATGAGATCGCACTTGGCGGTAAAACCTCTTATGGCGATCGTGCTGGCTTCCGACACATTTCTGAAAAACATGCACCTGAAAAAGCTTGCCATTGCCGCACTGGGCAGGATAGGGAACAGACAGGCGACAGCTGTGCTGATGGATATACTCGTAACACGAGGTTGGTTGGCACCGCGGCGCTGGGCAGAACTGAAGGTTGCTGCTGCCACTGCACTCGGTCAGATGGGGGACGAGACGGCACTGCCTCTTCTGAAGCGGCTGGCGGGTTCGGGCAACACACTGGGAGAGGCCTGCGCTGATGCCGCAGACAATCTCGAACGGGTAGTGAAATGACAACAGACAGCTTGAAACAGAATCTGACTATGGCAGTTGCCCAGAGACTGGCATCAATTTTTGCCGGTCTAATCAGGAGTACTACACTCTATCCACCTGGGAATCCGGCCTTGACGCGCCCGCTTAATGATCTGCACGGGATGATTACGGCATATCTGAAAGGGACCGGCTCAATCAGAATCGGTCTTTCGGACGAAATTCTTTTTGTTGAGGAGCATCTCTTTGTTACAGCCCCAGCCCCTGTTGAGGAGCTGGCAAACATCTTTGCCTCCAGAAAAATAGACGCGGTCATCATTACTCAGGGTGTTGGTGCTGAAGAGATATTCACCCTTGCAAAGCTCTTTGCCGACAGAACGCTCTCTACGCAAGCATTAATAGCAACTCTTGAGGATAATGGCATCTCACACATCATGGTGATTTCCGAGGAGGACAACGAAGAGAGGCTGATTCACGAAGCTGGTAATGCTTACCAGGTTGCGCTGGAATCCATCAGAACCGCCTTCTCCGATATCGAAGAGCATAGGATCCCTTCAAGTGAGAGACTCCTGGCAGCAACCAGGCAATTTAGCGAAATTGCGGTCCAGGATCCTCTGGTTATTTCTTCACTGGCAATGATCAAGGATTATGACAATTACACATTCAACCACAGTGTCAACGTTGGCGTCATCGCAATGGCTCTGGCCGCCCATCTCAAGTTTGACAAACAGACGGTGGAGATTGCCGGCATGGCAGGGTTTCTCCATGACATCGGCAAGACCATGGTTTCAAAGTCGATCATCAACAAACCTGGAAAACTTACATCCGTCGAGTTTGATGAAATAAAGAAGCATCCCGAAGACGGTGTGAAGATAATTGATAAAATGGCCGGCCTTTCACCGGACGTTGCCAATGCCGTGCTGGGGCACCATCTGCGCTACAATAAAAAAGGTTATCCTGAGTGGGCGCAGAATCGTGACGTGGGGGTGATGAGCAGGATAATTGCCATAGCCGACTGCTTCGATGCCTGTACGACCCTCAGGGTGTATCAGCAGCCGATGCCTCCTGCCACAGCCATCAGCAGGATGAAGGAACTGGCAGGGGAATTCCTGGACCCAGACCTGGTCAAAAGTTTTGCCACAATGATGGGCAAATATCCTCCAGGGACACTTGTGCGGCTCAATACGAACGAAATTGCTCTTGTCTGGAAATCAAGCAGTATAAATCCGGATGCGCCGCTGGTAATGGTTATTTTTGATTCTGACGGGGTGAAGGTCGCAAAACCTGTGACCGAGAAGCTTCTTGAGCGGGGTGGTGGCACGCAGACAATTGTCGGAGTTGTCGATCCTCTTAAAAAGGGGATTGAAGTGGGGGATTACTTCAAGCTGGCCTGAGCATTGCCAACGCAGTGGCTGCAGCCGCCCTGGCAGCGGCTATGGGAGAAGCGGCCAGTCTTATCAGGGGCTCTTCGAGGGCAGGATCGCCACTTGCCGCCAGGGCAAGAGCGGCTTCAACATCCGTCAGGCCATCGCCTGCATCCAGAAACTGCAGTAGAGAGTTGTTTAGAGAGCTGTCCCTGAAGGCGCCAAGCGCCTTAATGGCTCTGGCTCTGATACCGGAATTGTCATCTTTCAGCTTGTCGAGCAGAATTGGGATAGTTGATCGGTGGGCTACCCGGCCGAGAGCATCAATGGCCGCTCCCTTAAGCTCAACCTCTGGTCTTGAAGCACAGTAGACGAGCGGTTTCAGGACTTTTTCGCCACCTGCTTCTCCCAGTGCATAGATAGCACGTACCTTTTCTGCCAGCTCCCCACTCTTGAGCTGCTCAAGAATCTCATTAATTCCCTGAACGCTCTCAAGCACTTCGAGTGCAGCTGCTGCAGCGGCACTGACATCGCTGTCACTGTCCTTGAGAAGTTGAATGAGTATCTCTTTGCGCTTTGACATTGCCCCTCACCTGAATATAAATTATTATCACACTGGTGCAGATTTACAACAGATGAATTTAGAGGAGCTTCATATTGAAAGTCAACTTCAAGGCATTTCTGCTTTCCGCATTTTTATTGCCAGGAATCGGTCAGCTCTACAAGGGGGACAAGGTAAAAGGGGGTATTTACCTGGTTTTGGTTAATTTTTTTCTGCTTGGGTCTGTGTTTATTGTCCTGAAAAAAATGGGCTCGTTTCTGCTTACCGCCAGAATTTCGGGGACTGGTGAGGCTCTGCAGCTGCTTGAAGAAATAAACAGGACTTCGCCGGAAATTGGCTGGCTGCTTGCCGGTTTTGCCATGATCTGGGGCGCTGCTGCTATAGATGCTGCGTTTGCCAGGCCGGCAGGTGATGGTGGCAGCTCTGTTGATAATGTTTAATTTGACTTACAGGTTTTAATGTGTAATAAAAACTAAGTACAATCACTGCCTTATCCGTATGTGAGGAGGAAACAGATGCTCTACTCAGAGCTAGTTGCAACAGGGTCCGGAATTGCCGACAGATTGATCCCCAACAGCTTTTTCGATTATCTTGTAGAAGACGCAGACGAGTGGATCCGCTCAAGAACGGGCATAAAGGAGCGACGCTTCGTTGCAGAAGGCCAGTCGACTTCCGATCTGGCCACGGCGGCGGCCAAGAGTGCTCTTGAATCGGCAGGTATGGCCGCAACAGAGTTGGACTGCATCATTGTGGCGACCTCCACACCTGATATGTCTCTGCCGGCAACAGCCTGCATGGTGCAGAAGAACATCGGCGCGGTCAATGCTTACGGGTTTGACATGAATGCCGTCTGCAGCAGTCTGGTCTTCGGTATGGACACGGCCGACAGCCTGATCAAATCCGGCAAGTGCCGGACCGTCATGGTGATCGGTGCCGATACCTACTCAAAAATCCTGGATTTTGATGACAAGGGGTCATGTCCACTCTTTGGCGATGGTGCCGGTGCGGTAATTTTCAGGGCAACCAGCGAGAAGAAGGGCATTGTCGAAACCATTGTCAAAAGTGACGGCAGAGGATGGGAGCTGATACAGGCTCCTTCATCAGGCTCGCGCAAACCGGGAACGCCAGAGACCATAGCCAACAAGGAAAACTTTTTCTTCATGGAGGGGAAAAAGGTTTTTATCTTTGCTACCGACATTATTCCCAAAATTATTGCCGAGGTTACTGCCAAGGCCGGCATAAATCCGGCGGACCTGGATTTCATCATTCCTCACCAGGCCAACCTGCGGATTATAGACCATATCACCAAGAAAACTGGCATCAGCGCCGACAGATTCCTGCTGAATCTTGACCGCTTTGGTAATACGGCAGCAGCTTCGGTCGGTCTGGTACTGGATGAAAACCGGAGGAGTGGCAGAATCAAGCCGGGTGACCTGGGGCTGATCCTTGGCTTCGGCGGCGGTCTTTCCTGGGGCGGGATTCTTATCAAGGCTTGAAAAAAGCCTGACCATCCTTACAGTCAATGAAAACCAGACCGGCATTAACAAGCAGGTCTGCAACAGCAGAGCGAGGGGTTTTTCTGTGCCAGCCGTGGTGAAAGCGGTCTGCAACCAGTAAAAGCCCCTTTTTTTTCAATTTCCTGAGCAGAGATAGCAGAGCCTGCTCAATTCGCCTCCTGTCATGCAGTATCGGCCCGCCAATCAAACCGTTACAGACAATCAGATCGTAGCTCTCGTCTGTCCACCCGGGCTTTTCAATATCTTTGGCAAAGAACCTGATCAAGCGGCCAGCGCCCATGTTCAGCAAAGGTTTTACCCTGTTATGGAACTCAGCCTGACGCCCCTTGTCATGGGGGAACCAGCCATGCGCCGCCGTAACCAGTTCCAGAGGTTCGACCGTGACCCCATGAATCAGAGCCCTTTCCCCACTGACAGCGGTTTCGTGCAGCACTGCAGCCAGTTCATAGCACTGTTCTCCCGAGCCGCAGGCGGCATCAAGCAGTCGCAGTGGCGTGGCGTCATTTTTTAACCGTTCCTGCAACCACCTGGCGATAAACTGCATTTGGTCGCTGTAGCGTCCAAAGCCCCCTCCGTAGCGGACCGGATTAAGGAGGGCCGAGAGCACGCTCTGTCTCAGGGATTCATCTGCGGCGATATTCCGGATCAGTACGCCTGGATCTGCTGAAACAGGCATGGGACGAAAAGATGATAACGCATCATACCAGGAAAGACTGAATGATTGGGGCAATGCCGTGAGAAACGGCTCATAGCGACAGGAGAGACGAATCAGGCGGCGGATGACGGGGGTAATCGCTGCAAGGGGTAGATAAAGTTCCGACTGACGGCGCAGTTCCGGGGTTATCTGCAGCCAGGGGGCCCAGAGCGGCTCAGAGGTGTTGCTGCAGAGTAGCCGGTAGCTGGCGGAAAGGCGCCGGCAGCTTTGCTCCAGGGCGCTGTCCATGATTGAGCCGGAGCGTAGCAGCCTGTGCAGTGACAGTTTGAGTGCTGAATCAGACAGGTCGGGATGAAACTCCAAATCCGGGTATTGGTTAGTCATGACGCTCATGATAAACTCTATGCATGTCAAGCATCAACAGGGTTTATTCGACAATCTGTTTAATCAGCGCCGCACTAGCCGCCAGAGGTGTTTCAGGGGGCGGTGGTCCCTCTCCGGAAAGTGGCATCACCATATCTGCAAAAGACTTCAAAGCGGTAATAGAGCGGTTTTCTTCCATATCTGCCGCTGATGTATACCGGGTGACCTTTGCCAATGTACTGATGCTGGCAGCCCCTGCCCTGCTCTGGAATGTCAAGCGACGCGGCTTTTCCGGCTGCATTGTCAAAGCCGCTGGCAACGGCATGCTGCTGGAGTTGAGGAGATAAAAAAAGGGTGCTGTCGACACAGCACCCTTGCAGCAAAAGCATTTATATTGCGGTTACTCCCGGACGAAAGTATCCATGTCAGTTTTATCCACCATCCCCATCAGGTGCATGTATTCATCTTCGATCATGTCGTAATGCCCCTGGGTTTCCTTGACGACCCGCTCGAAAATCCCCTTCACCAGTGGATCAACAATATCTTTGGCCAGCACAGTGTATTGATCAACAACAGCCTTTTCTTCTTTCATGGCAATTTCAAGAGCCTGCTGTTCATAGGTGCCGTTGCCGACAGCCTTGAGTAGTGCCTTGTAAGTCAGGTTTTCGAGGTCTGGCGGAGTTTTCATATAGGTCTCAAGATTACCGAACTCTCCCCCTTTGAAATGATCAAAAAATGACTTCAGGTGCCCGACCTCTTCGTTGGCAAGAAACTCGAAAACCTTTTTAGCCCTCTCGTTGGTGGCAATGGAAGCCGCCTTGCGATAGAAATCAATACTATCCTTTTCACCCTTGATAGCCAGCTTCAGCGCCTCTTGCAGTTGATATTCTCTTCCCATGATAGCCCTCCTAGGTTCCTTTAATGGTGTTAGTATAACGTCAAATCATCCAAGTTCAAGCAGGGCAACTTTTTTTGATGATATCGTTGACAACTACGCCGGCCATGGTCATGCCGAAGATTGACGGTATGAAGGAGATGCTGCCAAGGATAATACGACGGTGTTCGCAGGAGAAAATCTGGTCACCCCTGTTCGGGCAGACGCAGTTGCTCTTGCAGCCCCCCTCGGCAGTCGGTTTGCGGAACTCTTCCAGGGAATATACTACCTTGATGCCCTTCTCTATCCCTTCAGCGCGCAACAGTTTTCTCACCGAGCGCGCCATGCGGCAGCGGGATGTTCCCGAGATGTCGGCAACCCGGATAAGCGTCGGGTCAAGCTTCATGGCGGCACCCATGCTGGAGATGACCGGGATATCCCGCTCGCGGCAGCTTTTCAGCAGGTGAATCTTGCTGGTGAAATGATCAATGGCATCAACGGCATAATCAAAGGTTTCCCCGAGCAGCTGTGCACTGTTGTCGGCACTGTAAAACTCCTTGCGGGGGACGATCCGGGCAGCCGGATTAATCAGCCGCAACCGTTCTGCCATGACCTCACTCTTGCATCTGCCGACAGTCGTGTCCAGAGCGTGCAGCTGGCGATTGATATTGGTAATGCAGATATCATCGAAATCCACCAGGGTCAGTTTGCCGACACCGGCGCGGCAGAGGGCTTCTGCCGTGTAACTGCCAACACCCCCCAGTCCGAAGACACAGACTGAAGCCTCTTTGAGAGCAGCCAAGCCCTCTTTCCCTATCAGAAGCTCGGTTCTGGAAAATTTATGCTGTTCAGACATTGAATAACCTCTTGGCATTTAGTGATGTAACCCGGGCAACCTGTTCGACAGATATGCCCTTGAGCTCTGCTACTTTGCCGGCAATTTCTCTGATAAAGGCCGGCTCGTTGCTCATGTTCCGGTGTTGCTGCGGAGAAAGATCGGGTGCGTCAGTTTCGAGAACAATTTTCTCCAGCGGCACGGCCTTGAGCATCTGCGCCGGTTTGACCGCCTCCTCCCAGGTTATTGGGCCGGCCACGCCGATCAGCAGCCCAAGCCTGATAGCTTCACAGGCGGTCTCGGCGCTGCCGGAAAAGGCGTGCATGACACCGCGCAGCTGACCTTGGGACTCTGCACCGAATATGGCCAGGGTGTCGGCAAAAGCCTTGCGGCAGTGGATGATGACCGGCAGTGATAGTTTTCTGGCAAGTTGCAGTTGCTTTCTGAACAGCAGCTGCTGCAGAAGTCTGTTTTCTTTGCCATGGCAGTAATCAAGGCCGATTTCGCCGACAGCTGTTGCTCCAGCCAGACAGGTTGCCAGCTGTTCAAGGAAAAAGGCAGACCCCTCATCAACCTGTAGCGGGTGTATGCCGAAGGCCGGATGGATGGCTTCATTGCTCGCGGCCGTTGCAGCTATTGCCTGCCACCCGGCAGGAGCCACACCCGGGCAGATGAAGCCGGAGACTCCGGCTGCAGCGGCGCGCTGCAGGACCGATGGCAGCTCTTCAGCCAGCGGCGGCAGGTCAAGGTGGCAGTGGCTATCAATGAACATGGCTATCTCCTGGTGGCCAGCCTGCCAAGGGTCTCTATGGCTCTTTCGACCTGTTCATCCATATAGGCAGCGGACAGCCTGATGTTGTTGCCGAATTTGTTGGTCAGGGTAAAAAGCGGCCCGGGAGTGATGCTTATATCATGCTCAAGACCTTCGTGATAGAGCTTCAGGGCGTCAACGTCACGGGGCATTTCCACCCAGAGGATGAAGCCCCCTTTGGGTCTGGTAATCTTGGTCCCTTCAGGAAAATGTCTGGCGATAAGTTCGGTCATGCGGGACATGTTTCGTGCATAGATGCGCCGGATCGAGCGCAGATGATGATCATAGCCGCCGGTGGCAAGAAACTCGGCCAGAGCCAGCTGGGTAGGTGACGAGGTTGCCAGGTTGATCATCATTTTCAGCCGCTCAATCTCTTTCTGAAAGCGTCCGCCGATGATCCAGCCGACCCGGTAACCCGGGGCGATTGTCTTGGAAAACGATGAACAGTAGATGACCAGCCCCTTCCGGTCGAAGGCTTTGGCCGCAATCGGCCGGTCATTGCCGAACACCAGATCGCCGTAAATATCGTCTTCTATAAGTGGTATCTCATGTTCTGCCAGGAGCGAGACCAGCTCCTGCTTCTTTTCGTCGGGCATCAGGCTGCCAAGAGGGTTGCCAAAGTTGGGTATTACCAGGCAGGCGCTGATTTTATTCTGCTCGATGGCATAACGGAGCGCCTCCAGGCTGATGCCTTCGCGGGGAGTTGACGGAATTTCCAGGGCCTTGAGCCCCATTTCAGCCACAAGCTGCAGGAAGTTGAAATAGAAGGGGGATTCAACCGCAATTGTGTCGCCGGCGCGGCAGGTGGCCCGCAGAGCCAGCAGCACCGCTTCAACGCAGCCGGAAGTTATCAGGACTTCATCTGGCCTGACGCTGACCCCGGTCAGGATGGAGCGCTTGGCAATCTGTTTTCTCAACCGTTCACAACCCGGCGCCATCATGTAACTGATGCTCTGTTTGCCGTGCATCCTGAGTTCGGACGCCATGATTCGGCTCAGTTTTTCGACCGGCAGATGTGAATGGTGCGGAATGGCGCTGCCGAGTGGCAGCAGTGAGTCATTGGTCATATTCCTGATGATCTGCTGGCAAAGGTCACTGATGGTAACTTCAGCCGGCGCCATCCTGTCGCTGCGTGGCAGGGGGTCATCAACTATTTCCGGCGCCCTGGCGCAGACATAGTAACCTGACTGGGGTCGTGCCTCTATGATGTGGCGGTCCTCGAGCCCGGCGTAAGCCTGCATGGCAGTGTTGATGCTCACACCGAACCGGCTGCTCAGCTGCCGGATGGAAGGCAGCCGGTCGCCTGGCCGGTAGGTGCCCCCTTCAATCATTCTGGTTATCTCATTGCCGACCTTCTCATAAAGAAGCTCTCCGTCGGTTCTGCCCATGAACATCTCCGTGCTGCTTTAGTGGTGAGGCAAGCTGAGCATAATGCTCTCGCAGAAAAGGAAACAGATACAATTGCTCCTGGATTTGACGAGTACAGTTTAGTTTACAGTAAATTGTTATGGTAACAAAAGTTATTTTTTGTATCTGTACTCATGTATAGGGAAGGTATAGAGTTCATGTAAATCTGCTGAGTTAACCAGGGGGCATCCAATGAAATGTGAACTGAAAAAAGGGGAATTAATTAAAATTGAACTCTGTAGTGGCGAAAACCTGCTCCGTTGCCTGAGCGGCGCTCTCTGGATAACGACCGGCAACGGTGTTGATTATCTGCTGGCAGCACGCGGTTCTTCAGGGAATCTGACTGGCAGACATGCTCTGGTAGAGGCGCTGGAGGATTCTGAGCTGCAGATCGACAGACTAACCACAAAGGTGCCATCGGTCGGCCACCTTTCGTCGGGCCGGTTTCGCTTCATGGCTGAAGCGTGAAAAAGAAAGTTGCTCCTCCGTCCGGAGCCCCTTCCGCACGGATCTGGCCGCCATGCCGGTTGACAATCCGCTGAACAGTTGCCAGGCCGACACCGCTCCCCTCATACTCACTCTCGGAGTGCAGTCGCTGAAATGGTGCAAACAGCTTCTCGGCATACTGCATGTCGAACCCGGCACCATTATCAGCAACAAAAAAGATTCTCTGCCCATCCTCATCCCTGAAGCCGAGGTGAATCGCGGCATCAGCCCGTTTTGAAGTATATTTCCAGGCATTACTCAGCAGATTATCCAGTGCCACCCTGACAAGTTTCAGATCAGCGGCAACTGTCATGCCTTTATCTATGGTGATTTTGACCATACGATCCTTGTCGTGCTGCTGCAGTTCATCAAAAACAGTTCTGGCGACAACTCCCAGATCGAATTCCTGCCGGCTCAGTTCCCCGCGGGCAACCTGTGACAGCATGAGCAGATCACGAATGAGATTGCCCATTCTTACGGTTGCTGCTTTCATCCGTTCCAGATAGCCATTCCCCTCGCCGTCAAGCCGATCGCCATACTCATCGCCGAGTATGGTGCAAAAGGAGTTTATATGACGTAATGGCGCCTGCAGATCGTGCGACACGGCATAACAGAACGACTCCATTTCGCTGTTGGCGGCTTCAAGGAGCCGGGTTTTGCCCCGCTCAGCCATGATCAGGGCTTCCTCCGCAGCAAGACGTTTTCTGTTGAAGTAGATAATGAAAGCAAGACTGCCTGAGAGCAGCAGAATTATGCCACCGGAGATATTGATGACCAGGGCGTGCTCCTTGTAAAGGCCTGGCGGACGGTTAATAATCGTACTGTCCGGCGGGAGCGAATCCAGCTTTATCCTGAACTTTTTCAGGTAATTGTAGTCGAACATGGTACTGCTTTTCGGTTCAGCGATCACCGGAATAGCGGATGCCTGCTCCCCGCGCAGGATACGCACCGCCAGGGCTGCTCCCTGTGCCCCGTGACTCTTGCCTTCAAGCAGATTGCCGCCAATGATGCCATAACCGAGCCGCTCAACTTTTGTGCCGTAAACCGGCACCGCTGAGTTGTCACCCAGAAGTTTGGTCAGTTCGGCATGGGTAAAGATTTTGCCGTCAAAATCCCGGCTGTATGAAAAGGGGAGCAGTGCGGTGCCGGGCTTTAACTCCTTGATCGTTGCTACTATCTTCTCAATAGGCATGTCCGGAAGGTAGCGAAATTTGATGCCGCCGGAGAGGGTAACAAACTGCTCTTCTGCTTCCTTGCGCGAGGCAAGTCCGGAGCTTGTGAAGTCGTGCAGGACAACGACCTCTTTAAGGTCTGGCTGAATGAGCTGTGCCAGTTTTACCGTGCCGATCAGGTCCTGTTTTTCAACTACGCCGGTTACAGCTGTTTCTCCCTTGAGCATGGCCGGTTCATAGTCATTCAAGCCGGCGAATACAATCGGAATGTTGTTAAAAAGCGCTTTTCTGTAGCTGATGGCAAATTCAAAGGCAGGGTTGTCGAGCACGATTATTATGGAGGGTCTGTTCTTGCCGTATTTGACGGCGAAAAGGGCGCTGAGCTGCTCGAAATGCTCATTTTTCGGGAAATTCTTACTATCCATGAACTCGACATGGATCTCCGGTTTAAGACCGGATGCTGACAGGGTTTCGATAATGCCGTCAAGCTCCCGGTCTGACCAGGTGTAGCTGTGATGATAGGAGTCGAGGATTAATACGGAGGGGCTGCCAGTTCTTTCTTCTGCCAGGGCTGGCACTGTCAGCAGCAAAAAAAATGAGAAAAGCAGAGCAGTTCGCAAGACAGCTCTAAGCAGAGGCGCTGTCAGCAGGCCTGTCAGGCGGGGCACGACGGCTCATCTCCGGATTTTTTAATACGCCGCTCTTCAAGAAACATGTCCAGCGCCAGCATGGCAACGCCAACACAAATGGCCGAATCAGCAACATTGAACGCCGGCCAGTGATGGCTCTTCCAGTAGACATCGAGAAAATCGATAACTTCCCCCATGCGCACTCTGTCAATGAGGTTGCCGATTGCGCCGGCAAGGATGAGTGTCAGGGAAAAGGCTGCAAAACGTTGGTCAGCGCGCAGTTTCGCGAAAGCGACCAGTATGGCGACTACAGCAATTGCCGTCGCAAGAATGAAGAACGGCAGCCGCCAACTGGCATCGGACAGGAAGCTGAAAGCCGCACCCTTGTTGCGCAGGTAGGTAATGCTGAACAGCCCGTCAATCACCGGAAATGACTGGTAGAGTTGCATCGTCCGGTCGATATAGAGCTTGGTCAGCTGGTCTACGACAATGACCAGCGTCAGGATTATCGCTAAAATAGCTCGGTTCGTTTTCATCATATTTCCAAATATAACATATTCTACACAACCGCTGCCGTGCATTTAGGGCAAATCGCAGGATGTTCTGCATGGCTCCCCAGTTCTTCGCTGTAGCACCAGCAGCGTTCACATTTTGTTCCGGGTGCAGCTGTAACGGCTATCCGCAGGCCGGCAACCGATTCGGCAGCATAGGCTTCTCCGGCAAGATCTGGCACAAGATCAACCTTGGAGACAATGAAGATTTCTGCCAGTTGTCCGGCGTACTCACCCAGGAAAGCCATCAGTTCCGGATCGGCAGCAACGGTGACAGCGGCATCCAGCGGGTGACCGATGATCTTGGCGACCCTGGCCTGCTCAAGGGCTTTTTGCACTTCGGCGCGAACCTTCATGATTCTTTCCCAGCGCTCTACCAGGGTATCATCCTTGAGCTCAGGGTAAAGCGGAGGAAATTCGGCCAGGTGAACACTTGCTTCATGCTCTCCGGGGAGATACTGCCAGGCTTCGTCAGCTGTGAAAGAGAGCACCGGCGCAATGATGCGCAGCAGGCTGTCGAGGATGCGGTACATGACGGTCTGGGCGGAACGGCGCTCGATTGACTCCTTGCGACTGGTGTAGACCCGGTCCTTGAGGATGTCCAGGTAGAAGGCGCTCATCTCCACCGTGCAGAAGCTGTTGACGGCGTGATAGAGCACATGGAATTCATAAGCTCCGTATGAGCCAAGGACTTTTTCCTTGAGCAGTTCCAGCTGGTGCAGCGCCCAGCGGTCGATTTCCGGCATGTCGGCCGGCTTGACCGCGTCAGTGGCCGGATTGAAATCATTGATGTTGCCGAGGATGTAGCGGCAGGTATTGCGAATGCGGCGGTACGCTTCGGAGAGTCTGGTGAGAATCTCCTGGGAGATGCGGATATCGTCGCGGTAGTCCTGGGCAGCCACCCAGAGGCGGAGGATTTCTGCGCCGTACTTTTTGATGACCTCTTCAGGGGCGACGACATTGCCGACCGATTTGCTCATCTTGCGGCCGGAGCCGTCGACCACAAAACCGTGGGTAAGGACGTTTTTGTATGGCGCCACGCCGCGGGTGCCGACGCTTTCCAGCAGGGATGAATGGAACCAGCCGCGGTGCTGGTCGCTCCCTTCGAGGTACATGTCGGCCGGCGAGCGGAGCTTGGGATTGGGTTCGAGGACGGCAGCGTGGGAGACGCCGGAATCGAACCAGACGTCGAGGATGTCGTTTTCCTTGGCAAAGGTTGCTGCCCCGCATTTAGGGCACTTGGTGCCTGCCGGCAGAAGCTGTTCCGCTGTCCAGTCGAACCAGATATCGGCGCTATGTTTTTTGAAATGCTCCGCCACGTGATCCATGATGTTGCCGTCGGCAATGAATTCGCCGCAGGTGGTGCAGGAGAAGGCGGTGATCGGTACGCCCCAGCTCCGTTGACGGGAGATGCACCAGTCCGGGCGGTTTTCGATCATGCCGTAAATCCGCTCACGACCCCATTTGGGAATCCATTCCACATCATTGATCGCCTCGAGGGATTTCTTCCTGAGGTCATTGGCTTCCATGGAGATGAACCACTGCTCGGTGGCGCGGAAGATGATCGGTTTCTTGCAGCGCCAGCAGTGCGGGTAGGAGTGGGAGATGGAACCGGCTCCGATCAGCGCGCCGACTTCGGTCAGCTTCTCCATAACCGCCGGATTGGCGGCATGCACCGACATCCCGCCGAAAAATTCCAGGTTGCCGATATATTTGCCGTAATTGTCCACCGGGTTGTAAACCTCGACCCCTTCCTTGAGAGCGAGGACATAGTCGTCGTGGCCGTGGCCTGGGGCCGTATGGACGCAGCCGGTACCGGCCTCCAGGGTGACATGATCACCCAGCAGGATGACGGAGTTGCGGTCATAGAAAGGGTGCTGGCAGTTCTTGCGATAGAGGGCGGTTGCCTTGAAGGTGGCAATGGTCTCGCCGCTCAGGCCGGTGGCCTTGAAAAACTGCTCCCGCAGCCCTTCGGCAACGATCAGGATCCCCTGTTCCGTCTGCAGGGCAACGTAATCGAACTCGGGATGCATGGCGATGGCGAGGTTGGCGGGAATGGTCCATGGGGTGGTCGTCCAGATGACGACATAGGTCTCTTTGCCGGCCAGCGCAGGGATTGCGGCGGAGATATCATCCTTGATACGGAATTTGACAAAGATCGAAGGAGATGTGTGGTCGGCATACTCGACCTCGGCTTCTGCCAGCGCGGTAACGCAGGATGAGCACCAGTGTACCGGCTTGCGGCCGCGATAAAGTCCGCCGTTATGGGCGAATCTGGCCAGTTCGGCAGCGGTCAGCCCCTCGTACTCATAGTTCATGGTCAGATAGGGATTGTCCCAGTCGCCGAGAATGCCGAGCCGTTTGAACTCCTCTTTCTGGATGGCAATGAACTTCTCCGCATATTTGCGGCACTCCTGACGCATCTCCAGTTTGGACATGGTCTGCTTTTTCGACCCGAGGTTCTTTTCCACCTGTAGCTCTATGGGGAGCCCGTGGCAGTCCCAGCCCGGCTCGTAAGGGGCTTGGAAGCCCTCCATGCGCTTGCTTTTGAGGATGACATCCTTGAGAATCTTGTTGAGGGCGTGGCCAATGTGAATATGGCCGTTTGCGTACGGGGGGCCGTCGTGGAGCACGTACAGCGGCTTCCCCTCGCCGTTTGCCTCGATCGCCGCATAGAGACCCTCCTTTTCCCACCGGGCCAGGACCTCCGGCTCGCGCTGGTTCAGGTT